>JBFZFJ010000321.1:0-2582 GCA_041306405.1 Verrucomicrobiales bacterium
ATCCAGCCCGAGGAAAACGCGGGTGCAGAAGCGGCTGGTCATCACGTTCGCGCGGCCGGGGCGGGCGTTTGAATCGTGGATGAAGGTTTTCAGCCCGAGCTTGTGCCCGGCATAGACCGGCGGCAACGAAGTGAAACCGCCCATCCCGAGCACCGCGTCTGCCTGGAACTCGCGGATGATCGCCTTGCACTGGCCGATCGAGCCCCAGAGTTTCCACAAAAACGGCAGCATCCGCGGCGAGAGCGTTGGCGGCTTGGCCACGGCGGGCACGGTTTTGAAACGAAGGTGCGTGTATTTCGCCGAGGCCTCGGAATCGACCTTCTTTTCCGAGATCAGCAGCATCACCTCGTGGCCGCGCGCGCGCAGCGCTTCTCCCACGGCGATTCCGGGAAACAAGTGGCCGCCGGTGCCGCCACAGGCGATGAGGATTTTCAGGGATTTGGACACGGATGAGAGAATGAAAAAGCGTAAAAAAGGCCGCTGGAAACTCATTTCCCGCACGCTTTCGGGCAAACTAAGCAAATCCTAATTATCCGGCAATCCCCAAAACTTCCGAAATTCGGGAAATACCCGACAAGCCCGCCGCCGGGTCGTTTGTAATGACGAGCGCCCCGCGACCTTGACAGCATGATCCCGCGGAATGCAGATTAAGCTGTCATGCGCGCGGATGAAGCCCGCTGGCTTCCCGCTCCATCTCTCCCACCATTTCATGAAAATCCTGATCACCGGCGGCGCTGGCTTCATTGGTTCCAACCTTGTGAGGCAAATCCTTGATGAAACCGCCCACGAGGTCGTCAACCTCGACAAGCTCACCTACGCGGGAAACCTCTCGTCGCTGGAAGGCTATTTGGAAAATCCACGCCACACCTTCCTCCAGGCCGACCTCTGCGATCCAGTCGCGCTCACCGGACTCTTTGCCAAGCACCGTCCGGACGCCGTGATGCACCTCGCCGCGGAAAGCCATGTGGATCGCTCCATCGATGGTCCCGGCGACTTCATCCACACCAACATCCTCGGCACTTATCACCTGCTGCAGGCCGCCCTCGCCCACTATCGCGGACTCCCGCCCGCCCAACAGGAAACCTTCCGCTTCCTCCACGTCTCCACCGATGAGGTTTACGGCTCGCTCGGTGCGAACGATCCTGGATTTTCGGAAACCACGCCCTATTCGCCGCACTCCCCGTATTCCGCCAGCAAGGCCTCCTCGGACCACCTCGCCCGCGCCTGGTGCGACACCTACGGCCTCCCCGTGCTCGTCACGAACTGCTCGAACAACTATGGCCCCTATCAATTTCCCGAGAAACTCATTCCCGTCGTCATCCTCAAGTGCCTCCGCGGCGAGCCGATCCCGGTTTACGGAAAAGGCGAAAACATCCGGGACTGGCTCTACGTCGGCGACCATTGCACCGCCCTCCGAACCGTCTTGGAAAATGGCGCGCCCGGAGAAACCTACAACATCGGCGGCAACAACGAGCAAACCAACCTCGACCTGGTCCGCCACATCTGCGCCCTGCTCGACGAGCTCCGGCCCGGCCCGCAGCCCTACGCCTCGCTCATCACCTTTGTCACGGACCGCCCCGGCCACGACCTCCGCTACGCCATCGATCCCACCAAGATCCGCACCGAACTCGGCTGGGAACCCCGCGAAACCTTCCAAACCGGCTTCCGCAAAACCATCCAGTGGTACCTCGAAAACCAGGACTGGTGGCAACACATCCTCGACGGCTCATACCAACTCCAACGCATCGGCTTGGACTCATAGTAATCCCATGAAAGGCATCATTCTCGCAGGCGGCGCCGGCTCCCGGCTCTATCCGCTCACCCTCGTGGCGAGCAAGCAGCTGCAGCCGGTCTACGACAAGCCGATGATCTATCACCCGCTGACCACCTTGATCGAAGGCGGCATCCGGGAAATCTGCCTCGTCTCCACGCCCCACGACCTGCCGCGCTTCCGGCAACTTCTCGGCGACGGCTCGCGCATGGGAATCTCCATCGAATACCGCGAGCAGGCGAAACCCGAAGGCATTGCGCAGGCGTTTCTCATCGCGGAGTCCTTCATCGGAAATGACGCCGTGGCCCTGATCCTCGGAGACAACATCTTCCACGGCGCCGACTTTGCCTCCGCTTTCGGCCACTTCGAGCGCGGCGCGACCATTTTCGGTTACCAAGTGCTGGATCCGGAACGCTACGGGGTGGTCGAGTTCGACGGCTCCGGCAAAGCCGTTTCCATCGAGGAAAAACCCGCAACCCCCAAAAGCAACTACGCGGTCCCGGGACTCTATATCCATGACAACGACGTGGTCTCCATCGCCAAAAATCTCAGGCCCTCCGCCCGCGGCGAGTTGGAAATCACCGCCGTCAACATGGAGTATCTCACTCGCGGCACCCTCCGCGTCGAAAAACTCCACCGCGGCATGGCATGGCTCGACGCCGGGACCAGCACCTCGCTGCATGACGCCAGCGCCTACGTCCAGACCATTGAAAAGCGCACCGGAATCAAGGTCGGCTGCCCGGAGGAAGCCGCCTACCGCCGCGGCTTCTTGAGCATTTCCCAATTCGAGGAAATCGCCAACGCCATGCCC
>JBFZFJ010000322.1:0-9236 GCA_041306405.1 Verrucomicrobiales bacterium
GGTTCCGGCCATCGCGCCTGCGGTGCCGAGCGCCATTGCCAACGGCAAGTGAAACTTACTGAATCGTGTTTTGTTTTTCATTTTCGATAGGTATTGTTGCTTTATTGGCGGGATTCCGCTCATGGGTTTAGGTAGCTCTATTCATGCCAAATCTCAGGGTTTCATTAGCAAAAAATGTGAATTCGGCGGACAGGATCGGCTTTTTTCAAGTCATGATGAGCGCTCGTCATACATGGCAGCCATGAACATGAATCGACCGCATCATCGACTACCGCTTCCATCAAACCGTCAGAAATTCTTTGACGATCTCGTCGGTGAGGCCGGTCATTTCACCCGCTGCGGCAACGGCACCGCGCTCGAGAATGGCGAAGTCGTCGCCGAGTTCCTTGCAGAAGTCGAGATACTGCTCGACGAGGAGAATGCTCATCTCGCCTTCGGCACGCAGCATCTTGATGGCGTCGCCGATCTGGTCGATGATGTTTGGCTGGATCCCTTCGGTGGGCTCGTCGAGAATCAGCAGCTTCGGCCGGGTCAGCAGCGCGCGGCCGATGGCGAGCTGTTGCTGCTGGCCGCCTGAGAGCATGCCGCCTTTGCGGTGGAGGAACTCCTTGATGATAGGAAACAAGGCGTAGATCCGGTCGGTCTGACTGGCGTCACGCTTTTGGCCGCGGGCGTTGAGGCCGATGAAGAGGTTTTCCTCGACGGTGAGATGGGGAAAAATCTCGCGGCCTTGGGGGACGTAGCCGAGTCCCAACCGGGCGCGATCAGCGGATGACGCGCGGTCGATGGACGCTCCCCCGAGTTCGACTGTCCCGGAATCGGCCGGGAGCAACCCCATGAGCGCCTTGAGCGTCGTGCTTTTCCCAACGCCGTTGCGCCCCATCAGGCAGAAGACGGTTTTGGGGCGTATGGATAGATCGACACCCCGCAGGATGGCGCTGCCACCGATGGAGACCCGGAGATTTGAAACGGACAGGCTTTCGGTTTGTGTCGGGGAAGCGATCATGCGGCTTTGGATTTGCGGCCGAGATAGACTTCGATCACGCGTTCATCGGCTTGGACCTGGTCAACGGGACCTTCGCAAAGGACGTGTCCCTGATGAAGAACGGTGACCTTGCGGTCTTGGGAAATCTGCCGCACAAAGGTCATGTCGTGCTCGATGACCACAATGGTGTGCTTCCCGGCAAGCGAGAGAAGAAGCTCACCGGTGCGATAAGTCTCCTCGTCGGTCATCCCGGCGGCGGGCTCGTCCACAAGCAGCAAGCGGGCTTCCTGGGCGAGGAGCATGCCGATTTCCAGCCACTGCTTCTGTCCGTGGGCGAGAGCGCCGGCCTTGCGATGGGCGTGGTCGGCGAGCTTGATGGTCGTGAGGATTTCGGCGATCCGGTCGCGCTGGGCGGAGGTGGTTTTCCCGAAGAGGCTGTGCCAGATGCCGCGCGAACCGGCGAGCGAGAGAATCAGGTTTTCCGTGACGGTGTGATCGTTGTAAACCGTGGGGGTCTGGAACTTGCGGCCGATGCCAAGTCGATAGATCTCGTATTCGTTGAGCTTGAGGAGATCGTGCTTGGAGTCGTCCCAGAGCAGGGTGCCTTCGTCAGGCTGGGTGCGCCCGGTGATGAGGTCGAGGAAGGTGGTTTTCCCTGCACCGTTAGGACCGATCACGGTCCGGAGCTCGCCCTCATCGAGATAGAAATTGAGATCGTTGATGGCTTTGAAGCCGTCGAAGGACTTGTTGAGTCCCTCTGCTGCGAGGAGGAATGGCTTCTGGCTCATGGATCGGCGGTTTCGGATGAAATGGCAGGCGGCACAGGGTCGGGCTGCGGGCTCTTGCGGCGGATTTTGGCGATGATTTCCTGAATCTGGGAGGGCAGCCCCACAATGCCTTTGGGCATGAACATGACGATGAGAACGAAGGTTCCGCCAAGAATCAGCACCCAAAGATCCGGATAGGCGCGGGTGGCCCAACTCTTGAGCGCGTTGACGGAAATCGCGCCGACCACCGGGCCGACCAGTGTTCCGCGCCCCCCGAGCGCGACCCAGACGACGGCTTCGAGGGATTTCTCGGTGGTCATTTCACTGGGATTGATGATGCCGACCTGGGGCACGTAAAGCGCGCCGGCGAAGGCCGCGATCATGGCGCTGATGACAAAGATGAAGAGCTTGAAATTGGCCGTGGCATAACCGGAGAACAGCACCCGGTTTTCCGAGTCGCGGATGGCGCGCTGGATGAGTCCGAAGCGCGAATGCGTGAGCCACTTGCATCCGGCGACCACGGCCACCATCAGGACGGCAGTGCAGACATAGAGAATCCGCTGGGTGGCGGCGGTTCGCAGGTCCTCGCCGAGGAGCGTGCGGAAGTCGGTGAAGCCGTTGTTTCCTCCCATGAGGAGGTCGTTCCTGAAGAACAGCAGGGCCGCTCCGTATGTCAGAGCTTGGGTTAGAATGGAGAAATACACGCCCTTGATCCGGGAGCGAAATGCGAGGTAGCCGAAGATGTAGGCGAGCACGCCGGGCACGAGAAACACCATCGCGAGCGCGAAAGGAAACGAATAGAACGGCTGCCAGAACGCGGGAATCTGCGAGTGACCGAGAAACACCATGAAGTCGGGAAGCTCGCTCTTGTATTGGCCGAGCTTGCCGATCATCAGCATCAGGTGCATTCCCATCATGTAGCCGCCGAGGGTGAAGAAAAGCGCCTGGCCGAGGCATAACAGCCCGGTGTAGCCCCACAGCAGGTCGATGGATATCGCCATGATGCCGTAGCACAGATACTTGCCCCAGAGATTCAGGGTGAAGTTCTCGATGACTCCAAAGGCATTCATCACCGGCATCGCCACGACCAGGAAGACCGCGGCGAGAATAAGGATGGGGAGCTGGACGCGCCCGGTGAAAGGTTGGGTGGGCATTGGTTCAATCAAGGCTGCGCGAACGGGTGACCAAGATCCCCGCGGGACGCCATTGCAGGAAAAGGATGATGGCACCGAGGACGAGGATTTTCCCGATCACCGGGTTTCCGAGATACTGTTGGAGCGACTGGTCGGCCATGCCGATGCCGAGGGCGCTGATGACGGTTCCGAGAATATTGCCGACGCCGCCGACCACCACGGTCATGAAGGCATCGACGATGTAATTTTGGCCGAGCGACGGCCCGACGTTGCCGATCTGGGAGAGGAACGCGCCGGCGAGTCCCGCGAGGCCGCAGCCGAAGGCGAAGGTCAGCATGTTGACCCGCTCGGTGCGGACGCCCATGCAGCCGGCCATGTTGCGGTTCTGCATGACCGCCCGGATGAGCAGGCCGAGCGAGGTCTTGTTCAGCACCAACCAGGTCACGACGATGATGAGGACTGCGAACCCGATGACAAAGACGCGGTTCCATCCGAAGACCACGTCGTTGACCGTCCAGTTCCCGGAGAGCCAGGACGGGCTGGAAACCTGAACGTTGTTAGCACCGAAGACCAGGCGCAGCAGTTGTTGGAAAACAAGGGAAATTCCCCACGTCGCGAGCAGGGACTCCAGCGGGCGGCGATAGAGGAACTGGATCACGGCGCGCTCGAGAATTAGCCCTACCAACGCCGCCGCCAGGAAGCTCGCCGGGAGCGCGACGACGAAATACATGCCCATGCTGCCGGCGGGAAGATTCAGGCCGGGGATGGAGACCGACATTCCGAACGGCGAGATGTTGAAGCCCGTCGCGAAGATGTTCTGAATGACGTAGGTGGTGTAGGCCCCGACGGCTATCAGCTCGCCATGCGCCATGTTGATGATGCCCATCAGGCCGAAGGTGATCGCGAGTCCGATGGCGACCACCAGCAAGACCGAGCCCAATGAAATCCCCCGAAACACCGTGCCCACGGCGTTGATCCGCGAGACGTGACCTTCGATCGCGGCGAGCGCCGTCTTAGCGGCGTGAATGGTCGGAGCATCTTTGGCGGCCTCGGCTTCCTTGAGGATGGTCCGGATCGTGTCTTGCGCCGCAAGCGAGTTCAGTCCCCCCAATTTCCCACATGCCGCGATCCGTTCCCCGGCCACGGGCGAGCGGAGCTGGATGATCGCGATGGATTCCTCAAGCGCACGGACGGCTTTGGGATTCTTTTCCGTGGTGCGGAGCAGCTGGAGCGCGGGAAGCTTTTCCGCCTTCTGACCGATGGCGGAATCCTGGATCGCGCGGATTCGTCTGGTCAGGTCCGGGTCCGCGAGAGCAGCCAGATCGGCGACTTCCTTCATCGCGCGGCGGAGGCCGGAGTCCGTCTCGGCGAACCCGGTTTCCTTGGGATTGATCCTCACCGCGCTGCCGTCGGCGGCCAGCAGCGGAGAGCCGTCCGAGACGCGGACGGTGGCGAACGAGTCATTGCCCGCCGCGCTTCCGGTCAGGACGACGGGAGTGATGACTCCGGATGATTCCTCGTGGAGGAAGATTTCGCCCGCCTTCCATCGATCAAACCACTTCACGACCTCGGGCGAGGGATTGCTTTTGAGAGAGAGGATGATTTGGCGCTGTTCAGCGGGCGTTTTGGCGACGGTGGCGGACGCGATGGTCTCGCGAACCGAGCCTTCCCGCGCGTGCACGGAGCCAATCAAGGAGACTACCACTCCAAGCCGGAGGCCGCTTTGAAGGAATGGAGCGAGAGTTTTGAAAATCGACTTCAGCATGGGCCGGCGTCGATAGAGCACCCGCTGTGCCACCTGCCGGAAAAATTGTCCGGACGGCGGGAAACCGGCCGGCCTATCAGAGCGGCCTGCCGTAGGTGCCGCACCGGTTGTGCCAGCCCTCTTCCCAGCGCTTCTCACCGCGCTCCGGCGGTGAATTCGCGATCCTGCGGGAAAGCACGCGTTTCGCGGCGGCGGCGAATTCCGTCGCCGCAGCCGCACCCGACGGCACCTCCTTCATTTCGCCTAACACCTGAAGCAGACCCCAGCCCCGCCCGTTGTAGCGCTCGGAAACCTGCGTCCCGTCGCCCTTGAAATTCACGTAGTCGATCAGCGCGTAAATCCCCTGCGAGGTAGTGGAAACCTTGTGGTAATTCGCCTCAATGCGCGCTTTTTCACTGCCCGGCGCCGCCGCCAGGATCTTGGGCAAAGCCGCGCGGGAGCGGGCAACGATGAAGTCCGTTTGGAGTCCGACATTTCCCGCCAGCCAATTCCGTAAAGCGCCCATCCGCGGGCTTTTGAAATCCGCCTGAAACTCCGCCTTCGTCTTCCACGGACTGCGAGCTTCAAGCGCCACCGCCGGCAGATTGGCTCCCCGCTGGCGTGCGAACGCGACAAATAGCGGCCAGCTTTCCTCGAAGCGACCCTTGAAACCGGCCGGATACCAAATGAAATGGCCGATGCCGATTGAGGGGAATTCCTCGCCCGCATTCCAAGTCGTCAGCCCGGCGACGCTGCCGGCACATTCGTTCTGCCAGATTTTCCTGCCGATCGCCGCCTTCTGCCCCTCGGTCGGATTGGCCGGCTGCATGGAGGACGCGGACGCGGCAAAAAGAACGGTGAGAAAACAAACGAGACAGGCGGCTTGCATGGCCGCAACCTATCCATAGCATCCCCGCAGTCGCAAGCTCGCTTCCCCATGAACCGCATTCCCTGGGATAAAATCCTCAGCATCACCCCGTTCGATCTCGTCAAGCTGCTGGTCACCGCCGCCATCATTCTTTTCGTGAACAAGATCCAGCTCGTCAACGATCGGCTCTCGGCCCTGCTCATCGCCCTGCCGCTCACCTCGCTGATGGCGATGATCTGGATGCACCACGCGAAGCAGTCCCCCGAGCGGCTCGCGAACCACGCCGAAGGCACTTTCTGGTTCGTCCTCCCCACCCTGCCGATGTTTTTGATTCTGCCGTGGATGTTGCGCAGCGGCTGGGGATTTTGGGTCGCGCTCGCCGCCAATTGCCTCATCACCGTGGCCCTCTTCTGGCTCACCGTCGTCGTCCTCCGCCGCTTCGGAATCGACCTGATGCCGAAATGACCGCCCGCCGCCGCAAATTTTCCTTTTGAAAGAACCAGATAAGGCTTGTCAGAAAGTGGATTCTCTGGTTTGAACATCGGCCCGGCGTTATTTCCGGAAATTCTGTCCATCCCATTTATTTTGAGCGAAAAAAAACCGTCTCTGCTTCCCACAAACGTCATCCCGTTTAAGCAGGAACAGCCGATTTCGCGATTTCCCGGTTCTCCTATGAAAAGCGATCTCCTTGATAAGGCCTCTGAAATTGTCACCGACCCACTTGTGCTGGTCAACCTGGTCTCCCAGCGCGTCAAACAGCTCAACAGCGGCCGTTCCCCGTTGATTGCCACCCGCCCCAGCATGGGCGTGGCGGACATCGCCCTTCAGGAAATCATCGAGGGCAAAATCAAATTGATCCATCGGGAAGCTCCCTGAGGGCAGCCTTCCTGACCACCGAGCCTGGCCATGAGCGCGGAAATCGCCACCAACCGGAAGGCCGGACGCGATTTCAACATCACGGAGAAATTCGAGGCCGGAGTTGAACTCAAAGGCACCGAGGTCAAGTCGATCCGGGCCGGGAAAGTCAACATATCCGACGCGTTCGCCCGCGTCGAAAACAACCAGGTTTTCCTTTACGGCTGCAACATCCAGCCGTGGCAGACTGCCGGCGACTGGTATAACCATCCCGAAAAACGCCCGCGCCGGCTGCTCCTCCACAAGCGGGAAATCCTCAAGCTCGCCAACGCCAGCGCCGTCAAAGGCTGCTCGCTTCCCCTGCTGCGGATGTATTGGAAGGACCGCCGCGTGAAGGTCGAAATCGGCGTCGGCAAGGGCAAGACCCACGCCGACCAACGCCAAGACTTGAAGGAAAAAGTCGAGCTGCGCGAAGCCCAGCGCGAGATGTCGCGCTTCAACCGGCGCTGATCATTCCATCGGCTTCACCCGCGATGGAGGATCGGTCGGCGGACGGGAAATCACCGCCCCGGCTCTCTTCATCCCCGCCGGATTGGTCGAACGGAAATCCCCATCGCCCGGCAACCCGAGCATGTCGGGCATCCGAATCCCGTCGTCCGGAAAAGCGGGGAGCTCCGACTCCGCAACCACCGGTTCAGGCACGCTTTCCTGCGTCTTCGGCACCGCCGCCTGCTCTACCACGGTCGACTTCGGCGCGGCACACGACGCCAGCGCCAAAGCAACGCCAAGCAGCGCGAATGTCTTTATGTTCGGTGTCGGCATCATGAGTTTTCCCAATCGTGTCAGGCCGCAAGAAAGCCGTTTGCCGCCCCATGCGCAAGGCCGAACCTCCGCGCGGGCATCACTGGGAGTCGCTGCCAAAATAAGGGGAGTGGACATTTCCGTCCACTTGCCGATGCGCGGCGGAAGACTTCTTCAAGGAAATCGTTTCAATCCGTGCCCTCTTGGGAGGGGCGACCATAGCCGAGGCGCGATTGTTGGCAATACTCGCGGTTTCAATCCGCGCCCCTCTTGCGAGGGGCGACGCGGCAGTCTGGAATCCTTTCCGCCGTAGGGAAAGAACAGAGCGATCCGCGAACCTGAAGGCTACTGGTGCCGTGGGTCCGCAAAACTCCTGATTTGAAATGTCAAAGAACGGAAGCGGTAGGCCTAGCTGCTGGCGCGAACCTCCCGGCGTTTTCAAGATCGCTTGGGGTTCGCGCCGTGACTGGCGGGCAGGCTGCTTCATCAAGTGTCGGAAAATGACTTCCTGCCGCTCAAACGACAAGCGTTCCTTCCACATCATAGCCATCATTCGCGCCGTGGTGCTCGACCTTGTGATGCCAGTTGCTGCCGAGATGGTAGAAGCGGAGACTGTCGGTTTCCAAATCGATGATGTCGAGCAAGCGGGCCTTGAAGGCAACCAGCTGGGCGGGATCGACCTTGCACTCGAAGACGGAGTTCTGGACGCGCTGGCCGTAGTCGAGGCAGGCCTTGGCGGTGCGCCGCAACCGGGACTTCCCGGCGGGCGTGGTGGTGGAGACGTCGTAGGTGACGAGGATATACATGGATTTGAGATTATTTCGCCAGAAAGGCGGGATAGGCGTCGAGATCGCCGCGGAGATGGCGGGCCAGCATGCGGGCCTGGAGATGCGGCAGGAAACCGATGGTGGTTTTCTCGTCGAGGAAGGGATGGTTGATTTCGTCCTGCTTGCACTCCTGCCAGGCGGTGAGGACTTTCTTGCGGGAATCGTCCTTGAGGAGGAGATGTCCCAGCCGAAGCAGGCGATGCCGTCCAGGTTGTGGAGCGGGACGCGGAGCTTGGTCTCGCCTTCGTGGCGGATCTCGATGGCGGCTCCGTCCTTGCGGAGGTAAGCGCCTTCGAGCGTGACGAACAGGGTGTTGAGGTGGCGTTTCATGAGCTGCGCGGGTAGAGATTTAAAATTTCAGATTTGACTGCATCCACTTTTTGGAAGAAGTGCATGCATGACTCAAGTGACCGTCAGGAGGGTGAATGAAAAGTGGGTTGCGAAAGCGAAGGCTGTCGCCGCGGAGAAAGGCGTGTCGATGAACACGGTGCTGGTGGAGGCCTTGGCCAAGGGACTTGGCGTGGACGACACTCCCCGCACGAATGGTCTGGAAAAGTATGCCGCAGACTCTCCAAACGATTTCGGTGCCGACTGGGAGGAGACGATGGAGGTTTTCAACACGATCGATCCGGAATTATGGAAGTGATTGTGGCGCTCGATACCAACGCTTACAGCGATTGGAGGAGAGGCGGAAAGTGGGCAGGTAACCTTGCGACGGCGGACCGGGTGGTGGTTCCCAGCGTGGTGCTGGGGGAATTGGAATTCGGTTTCCTGAAAGGAACCCGCCGCGACGAGAACCGCAGGAAGCTGCTGGAATTTTTGCGCAACCCCCATGTGGAGGTGGCCCTGGTGGATCACCGCACGGCGGAAATCTACGCCGAGCTTCTCTTATTCTTGAGGAGCAAGGGCAAACCGATTCCCACCAATGACATCTGGATCGCCGCGCAGGCGCGGCAATCCGGCGGCGAACTGGCCGCTCGCGACGGCCACTTTGCGGAACTGCCGATGCTGAGGCTGGCGGTGGAAATCCCCCTGGAGGGCTAAGCGCCTTTCCAGAGTGACGAACAGGGTGTTGAGGTGGCGTTTCATCGCTTCGCGAATTTGAGATTTGAGGATTTGAGAGTAAGCCCCCGAGCCACGGCGGATTTTTGCACGGGTCATCGGCGGGGTGAGGTGATGGTGGCGAAGGCGTGGCGGTTGTTGAAGCGGCGCATGTCGTCATGGAAGTCCTTCAACGTCGATTGCCGCTTGTTTTT
>JBFZFJ010000323.1:0-3490 GCA_041306405.1 Verrucomicrobiales bacterium
GGACGCGGGAGCGGGATGTGGCCATGCGCGAGTTGTGCCCGAAGGCGCAGAACATGTGCAGTAATTTGGCTCAATCAGCTGAAAACCAGATTTTTGCCGATTTTTAAAAATCCGCCGTGCCTGAGATGCCTTGCGGCACCAAGGATTCGCGGCTAAATCACGTGTAGACGTTCATGCCATTGATTCAGGATTCCAGCTATCGCGCGCCTTCGTGGCTTCCCGGCGGACACGTGCAAACCATCTACCCCGCCCTGTTCCGGCGGGTGGCGCGGGTCACGAACCGGCCCGAGCGGCTGGAGCTCCCTGACGGCGATTTTCTCGATCTGGAGTGGGCGGAGCAAGGTCGTCCGCGCCTCGCGATCCTTTCCCACGGCTTGGAAGCGGACATGAAAACCGGCTACATCCAAGGCATGGCGGCCGCCTTGATCCGCCGTGGCTGGGACGTGCTGGTGTGGAATTTCCGCGGCTGCAGCGGCGAGCCGAACCGCCTGCTGCGGATGTATCACAGCGGCGCGACCGGGGATCTACACGCGGTCATTTCCCACGCGCTGGCGAACCACCCGGCGGATTCCATCGATCTCATCGGCTTCAGTCTCGGCGGAAATCTCACATTGAAATACCTCGGCGAGCGCCCGGCGGAGCTTTCGCCGCGGCTCCACCGGGCGGTGGCATTCTCCGTCCCCTGCGATCTCGCCTGCTCGTCGCGGCAACTCGCGCTCCCGTCCAACCGGATTTACATGGACCGTTTCCTGCGGGAAATGCGGGCGAAGCTCCGCTCGAAAAACCTCATGTTCCCCGGCAAGCTCGACCTCACCGGACTCGACCGCATCCGCACCTTCCAGGAATTCGACGACCGCTTCACCGCGCCCATCCACGGCTTCCGCGACGCCGCGGACTACTGGGCGCGCAACAGCTGCCGCCAATTTCTTCCGCACATCACGCTGCCCACCTTGCTCGTCAACGCCGCGAACGACCCGTTTCTGGGAGAAGGCTGCTACCCGCGGGAAGAAGCCGCGGCCAGTGACTTTTTCCATTTCGAATCCCCCGCGACCGGCGGCCACGTCGGTTTCATGAGCCCGAGCGCCCGCGGCGAATACCGCTCGGAAACACGGGCGGCGGAGTTCCTCGGGTGTGTTGTTTCTGGCAGACAATTTCCCGAGACATGAAACCATCCGTGTCCAACACAAAGATGAGAAAACAACCGATAATCGTCACCGGCAGTTTGATGGCATTGGGCGTTGGCGCGCTCTTACTGCTGTCGTGCTTCCCCATTATGGAAGTGACGGATGGATGCATGTGTGGCTACCGGAGGACATGGTATGAAATGCCCGAGAGCTTGTTGCATCGTGAGAAAATTTTCATCCGAACTGACAAAGTCGGAAACGCCGCCCATGCCCACCAGCTTTGGGATGCCCAATGGGGCGTATGGCTCAAATTGCCATGGCAGAAATGAGCTGAACCGCATCGATTCCCGCAGGATCAGGCTTGGCGAATCGCTCGCCGGCGATCATGTTCCGGCACTTCCATCCGGCATGAAAATTCTCAGCTACCTTGATTCCGGCTACGCGCCGTTTGTCCGCCGCCTCAACCGCCGCGCCTTGCCCGCGCCCGGCACCCGCGATCTGGTCACCGAGATCATCGCGGAAGTCGCGCTCAAGGGCGACGAGGCCTTGTTCACTTTCACCAAGCGCTTCGACGGCGCGACGCTCACCGCGAAGACGCTCTTCGTCAGCGAAGCTGAGTTTTCCGCCGCCGAAAACGCCGTCACCGCCGAGACGAAAACCGCGGTCGCCCGCAGCTTGGCGAACATCCACAGCTTCGCGAAACGGAGTTTGCGGAAGGATTGGTCGGCGAAAAACGCCGAAGGCGCGACGGTCGGCGAGCGCTTCACGCCGTTTGACCGGGTGGGCGTTTACGTTCCCGGCGGCAAGGCGCCGCTGGTTTCCACCGCGCTGATGACCGCCGGATTCGCCCAGGCGGCGGGCGTGCCGGAGATCCTGGCAGCCACGCCCTGCGGCCCGGATGGCTCGGTGAATCCCGCGCTGCTCTACGCGCTGAAAGCCGCCGGCGTGACCGAGGCGATCAAGGTCGGCGGCGCGCAAGCCATCGCCGCGCTCGCGCTGGGCACCCGCTCTATCAAACCGGTGGAGCGGATCTTCGGCCCCGGTAACAGCTTCGTCGTCGAGGCGAAGCGCCAGCTCGTCGGCGCGGTCTCCATCGACCTTCTGCCAGGCCCGAGTGAAATTCTGATCCTCGCCGACAAGACCGGAAATCCGGATTTCATCGCCGCCGACATCCTCGCGCAGGCCGAGCATGGCGGCGACAGCGTGGTCGGCTTCGCCACCGATTCCAAAGCGCTGCTCGGCAAGGTCGTCAAAGCCATCGAGCGCCAGCTGCCGACGCTTTCCCGCGGGAAAATCATCCGCGAGGTCCTCAAGCGCGGCACCTTCCTGCTGCACTTGAAATCCTTCGCGGAAGGCGTGGCCATTTCCAACGCGTTCGCTCCCGAACACCTTTCGCTGATCACCGCTGACGAGGCCCGCTGGCTGCCGCAGATCCGCACCGCCGGCGCGATCTATCTGGGGAACGACTCGCCGGTCGCGGTCGGCGATTTCCTCGCCGGCCCCAGCCACACGCTGCCCACCGGCGGCTCTGGCAGGTCGTTCTCCGGCATCCGCGCGGACCAGTTCCAGCGGCGGACCAGCATCGTCCGGCTCGACAAGAATTCTGTCAGGAAATCACTCTCCGTCGTCGAGGAGTTCGCTCGCATCGAAGGACTCGACGCGCACGGCCGGTCGACGGCCATCCGTCTGGAGAAATAATCTCAGCCGCCGGCCGAGATTGCATCGAGCGTTTTCACCGCCTGCCACGCCGCCTCGACGTGATGGACGCGGAAAATCTCTGCGCCGCGTGCCATCCCCGCGCTGATGCACGCGAGGGTCCCGGCATCACGGGCGGACGGATCGTGCAGACCTAGCACCTCACCGATGACTGTTTTCCGCGAGACCGGAACCAGCACCGGTCGCCCGAGTTTCCGCAGGCGCGCCAGCTCGCGAAAGACCGTGAGATTGTCCTCCCGCTGCTTCGCGAAATCAATGCCGGGGTCGAGGATAACGGCTTCCGGCGAGAGCCCGGCGGCTTCGGCGAGCGCGAGTTTTTCCTCAAAAAACCGCTCCAGTTCGCCCATCACGTCGGCCCATTGCTGCTGGAAATGCGGGATTTTCGGCTCGCCCACGCTGTGCATCACGAGCAGCGCCGCGCCGTGAGCGGCGCAAAGACGGGCGTTCCGGTCGTCCGGCAGCGCGCCCATATCGTTGATCAGTTCGACCTTTCCCGCCTGCAAAACTCCCGCCACCACCTCCGGTCGCCACGTGTTTGCGGACAAAACCGGCGGCCAGATTTGCAAGGCATCGCGCGGCTCCACGCCTTGCCAGACCTCGTCCCAGCGCTCCAGAAATCCACGGAACCGCCGCAATTCCTCCGCCACCGG
>JBFZFJ010000324.1:0-3825 GCA_041306405.1 Verrucomicrobiales bacterium
ATGTCCGGTCGCGGCAGGCCTGGTAGCCGTGGTTCCCGTTCAACTTGTCCAGCTTCTCGAACAGCATGACGGCGTAAATCACACTGCTGGAATAATCCTCGATGACGGCTTCGGTCTTGGGATCCACGCGGAACGGCCAGGTGCCGTCCTCGCGCTGGCGCAGGCTCAGGGACTTGCCGATGGCCTCGGCGGCCTGCCTGAAGCGGACTTCCCCGCCGGCCTCGTGCAGGTCGAGGTAGGCCAAGGCCATGATCGCCGCCTTGTCCGGCATCAGCCCGGAGCCGTCGCGGAAGCCGCCGGGCTTCTTGGCCTCGAAGGTGCTGTAGGGCAGGCCGGCGTAGGGCCAGTCGGCGGGCGTGCTGTGGGCGATGTTCCAATCCGCGAGCTTGACCGCTTCTTTGAGCGGGCGCTGGTCGTTTGCATATTTCGAGTAACCGATGAAGGTGCGGATCAGCAGCGCGTGGTGGAAGGCCGGATAGGACACAAAACCGTCCACGGCACCCGCAAACGGCGTGCCATCCTGCTGGAGGTTCGAGTAATAGACCCAGGGCATTTGCGTCTGGCCCTTCTCATCCAGAAGCGATTCAGCCGGACCCTTGAACCACTTCATGTGATCGTCCAGCAGGAACGACATTCCGCGCCGGATGGTTTCGTCATACGACTGCGGCGGCAGGAGTTTGCCATGTTCATCTCGCTTCACCTCGGCGATGGTCATCATCTTCTGCCAGTCCACCGGTGGCGCGGCGGGCTCCGCCGCCGACACTGCGGAATGAGACGATAAAACGATAGCGGTGAGCGCGATCGAGGACAGGGCTCTGCGGGTGATGGGGTTCTGCTTCATGATTGTTGGCTTTGCTTGTGGGGCTGTATTGCACCGCTCTTGATTGCGATGGGTGGTGGTCTCCGGCCGAAGGATGATTTGCCGATGAACGTGCAAAAGGAATGCTCTCATTTGCTTATATTGTTTTCCAAAGGGCCATTTACGGATGAGCGGGCGTCACCTGGAAAGCGGGGATCACGGTCGGGTTTTCCTGTTGAGCCCCCAGCTCCGGTCGCCGAGGTGAGCTTCCACCCGCAGCCGGCTCCAGCGCGAGGACGACCGCCGCAGCTAGTGGCATGTCATGGAGCAGTTGCTCGCCGTATCGGTAAATGCCCAGATCGACACCGTCGCGCGGATAGATCTCCTTCACCCGATAGAGCGCGGTGGGAGTCTCGTCCAAACCCAGCCAACGGTTGAGGGGGATGGAGGCGCGCGCCGCCTGCTTGCCAACGCCAAAGAGGAACAGGAAGCCGCGGTCCTTGATCATGTGCGCGCTGCCGTCGATCGCGGCCTCACCCGGGCAGTCGAACAAGTCGCGCTTCACCTTCAGATAGGCATGGTTCTTACTTGCCCATGCCCGCCACTTTTTGAGGAACTCGCGGTTTTCGGCATGAGCCAATCCCTTGAACCCGGGTCCGATCTGGCAATAGGATGACATACTGAGCGCAGTGATGACATTGGTTTGGAACTGAGCGGGGGTCTCCCCAAAGACAGCGCAGTAGTTCTTGTAAACCGGGCGGAACCGGTCGTTCTGGTTGTGCCAGGCCTGCATGCGGTTCATGTCGGCGCCGTTGGTTTCATAGTAGTTGTCGGCAGAGTTCAGATAACGCAACGCCCAGGGTTCGCCGCGCTTGAGACCGTAATAGGATTCCAAACAAAGGCGCGGATGCTTCTCGCGGATCGCCTTGAGGAAGGACTGGATGTTCTTCCACTCCTTGTAGAGGTTATCGCCCGGCAGATGCCCGTGGTTTTTTGCATGACAGGCGTCGATGCCGCAGCCAAGTGGCCCCGGCCGAAATGACGGCACTTCCCAGTGGCTCAGCCAGCGCCCGTCCCAGCCCCACCAGCGCGGCTGATATTTGCTGAACACCGCTTCGTGGACCGCCAACGCGTGCTTCATGTAGTCGTCGCTGGCCGGACACGATACCCCGCGGCCGAAGAGGTACTGGCTGGGATTGCCCTTCTCATCACGGGAAAACCACTCCGGCCTGGCCTCGAAGAGGAGGCCGGGCACGGCGAAGCTGTTGACATGGACCCCGATTTTCTTGCCGTAATCAATCAAGCTTTCCATCGCTGGCGGCGCGATGAACTCGGATGTGTACTCGCCGGGCTTGGTGGCGTCCGCTTTCACCTCCGACGGCGCATGCCACACTGCAGGAGGTTTATTCTCCTTGCCCGCCCCGGCAACCTTGGCCACCCCCGCATCAGCCGGAAACCCGAGCGGATCAATGTGCATCTTATACAGATATGGTTCCAAGCTAGGATGATTGCCTCGTCCGTACCAGGTTTGGTAAGTCATGACATCATGGATGCCGGCCGCCTTCAAGGCATCAAGGATCTCTGGTTTTGGATCGGTTAATCCAGCCCACCAGCCGTTCTGCCAAACCCAATAGCCTTCCTCTGGTAACTGAAGGTCGTCGGGCTGAATCCGCCGCATGAACGCCTGCATGGCCCAGACCTCGCCCCAGTCGAGCACCTCGATGGGAACATCCGTCACCTCAGGCGGAATTTGGCCACCCTTGAAGTGCTGGCCGAGTCCGGTATGCCCCCACGAGAGCAAAGGCGAGCGACCGCGCCCGGGATACGGGCCTTGCGAAATCCGCTGGATGCCTTCTTTCCGGTAGACACCGAGGAAGTATTTCTCGCTGACATTCAATTCGCCAGCTGCGACCTGATAGTTCGGTTGATAGCCAAGTCGGAAACCCTCCTTGCCCTTTTGGGTTAGATCCCAATACGGATACTCCAACCCGGCAAAGCAGCCGCCCTTGTCCCCGCGCAGGAAGAGATTGATCGGGCAATGCCAGATCGTCTGGTCGTCGTGGAAATGGATTTCCTGAAAGGACGTCGTCTTCGCGTCTTCCAGCACGACAGACTTGAGGAAATACGGCTTCCCATCGGCGGCTTTGATTTCCAGCCACTTTTCGACGAAGCGATCCTCCACGCCGAGCGTGTAATGCAGTTTCACCTCCAGACCGCCATCGGCAAAGTGCAGCACCGCTTCGCCGCCCTTCACGTCTGCATGCCGTGCCTTGACGGAGCGGACGGTACCGGTCGCGGTCGTCACCTCGAACCCGATTCCGGAAAATGCATAGGTGTTGTTCAACTCCTTGTCGCGGATCGAATGCGCCGCACCGCTCGTCCGGTCGATCTCGACCGCCACCAAGCGGTTTTCCAATTTCAGCAATTGATCCCCTTGCGCCGAGGCTGACAGAACCAGGCCACCCAGCAGCAGGGCTGCTAGACTTATCCAGGCCGCGGCCGGGGTCTTCCGTGCGATGGGAGTGTGTTTCGTGATAATTCTGCGGTTCATGGATTCTTGAAAGGGCTGTTTCTTTGCGGAGTGTTTCATTTTCTTCGGATGATTTGTGGGCTGCTGGTTCGAGCGTGTATGAGTCAGGGTTTCTTCTCCGCGAAATCCAGCAGATACAGAATCACACCCGCATGGCAGCTGTACCACCACTGGTTGTACTGGAAGCCGACCACGATCCGGTTGTCGGGCTGGAGGTAATAGGTGATGTAGTTGGCAGTCTGATCGGCACGCTGCTTCAATTTCTCGTCGCCGGTGGCCTTGGCCAGATCCAGCAGCATCGAGGCCCAGTTCAGGCTGTGGATGCCCATGACGACATTGCACTGCAACTGCTCGCGGATCCCCTCCGCCGGCTCGAAACCCTTGATCGTGTCCATGAAGGTCTTTTCGACCCATGTGTTGAGGTCCTTGGCCATTTCCAGATAGCCGTTGGTGTCGGTGCGATTGGCCAGAAGATAGCGGATGGTATCGAGGCAGT
>JBFZFJ010000325.1:0-2965 GCA_041306405.1 Verrucomicrobiales bacterium
GGAAGAAAGCTGTGATCATTTTATCCGCTATCTGGCGACCGAGCGCGGGCTGTCCGCAGCGTATCAGTTATCGGTCCGCCAGACCCTTGATGCCTTGGCCGGCTGGATGAAATCGCGGACCACTTCCCTGCGCGACCTCGGCACCGATGAGCTCGCCGCGTTTCTCGGCGACCGGAAAACAAACGGGCTGAACGCGGCCTCGCTGCGGATCACGACGGTGCATCTGAAAGTGTTTTTCCGCTGGCTGGTGATGAAGGACAAGCTGGAGATGGATCCGGCCGAGCCGCTGCTCGCGCCAAGGCCGGACCAGACGCTGCCGGAAACCCTGCACGCGTCCGAGTTGGTGCAATTGATGGAATCCATCGACCCGTCACTTCCATTAGGCCGGCGGGATCTGGCGATTCTCGAGTTGTTCTATTCCTCGGGACTCCGTCTATCCGAACTGTGCAAGGCGCGGCTGGAGACAATGGATTTCGAGGAAGGCTTCCTGCGCGTCACCGGCAAGGGCGGCAAGACGCGAATCGTCCGCGTCGGCAACAAGGCACGCGAGGCGATTTCAAATTACCTGGCCAACGAGCGGCCGGAACTGGTCACGAAGAAGACGTCATCGCACATTTTCATCAGCGTCCGGGGCACCGCGCTCTCGCCCGACCGGGTCCGCCAGATCGTCAAGGAGCGCGCCAAGTTCGCGGGCATCGACCAGAACATCTATCCGCACCTGCTGCGCCACTCGTTCGCGACCCACCTGCTGGAAGGCGGCGCGGACCTGCGGGTGATCCAGGAACTGCTGGGCCACGCCGACATCTCCACCACCCAGATTTACACCCACGTGGACCGCCAGCGCTTGAAGTCGGTGCACAAGCAGTTCCATCCTCGCGGGTGAGCCTGAGGCAAGATTGAATTGTTTTTGGTATTTGAGCGATCATTGACCCGATCGATATTGATTTTTTAAATATCTTTACATTCAAGGAGAGATTTGACATTGGATTTTCAATTGCTGTCCCCGCATGAAAACACACTTCCTCATCAAACTGATCACGGTCGCTACCGTTGCCGCCCTGGCGTCCTGCGCGCCCCAGCCGCAACCGACCAAGTTGCAAGTTTCGGCATCGATCCGTCCTGACCCCTCGCTCTCCGGGCAGGTGCTCCAACGAGTCAACTCCTACCGTAGCAGCGTCGGCGCGTCGGTTCTCCAGCGCCATGCCGGGCTCGACCGCCTTGCGCAAGAACACAGCGAATACCTCCGCCAGCATCGTGGAACCTTCAGCCTTCACGGGAAGAATGTCAGCCATTACGGCTTCGAAGGACGGGCTTTAGTCGCTCGCGAGCGCTACCAAATGCAGAGCGTCAGCGAGAATGTGGCGGCCACCAACCACCCCGGAGAAAGGCCCGCCCCGGTGATTGTCAATCTTTGGGTGGGTTCCAAGGACCACGAATCCAACATGCGCCAATCCTGGACCCACACCGGCGTGGGCGTGGTGGTGGACAGCGACGGCATGGTTTTCGCCACCCAGCTTTTCGCCACGGTCAGTAATTCCCAGCTCTCCACCCGCGAGCGGTTCAACCGGTTCTGACTCCCGCGCGATGCCTGATTTGTCGCTTGAAATCGCCCTTCAAGTCCGCGGCTTTCGCCGGATCGCTGGCATCGACGAGGCGGGACGAGGGCCACTTGCAGGTCCGGTGGCGGCGGCGGCGGTGATTTTACCGGAAGGTTTCACCTGCCCCGGACTCGACGATTCTAAAAAAATCAGCGCACCCAAGCGCGAGCTGCTTTACGAGCGACTCACGACGGACCCGGAGATTCATTGGACCGTCGCCACCGCCGACCGCGAGGAAATCGACCGGCTCAACATCCTGAGAGCCACCCATCTGGCGATGCGGCGCGCCGCCGAGGCCCTGCGCCCGGTGCCGGATCATTGTTTGATCGACGGACTGCCTGTCAGGGATTTTCCGTTCGCCCACGACGGCATCGTCAAAGGCGACGGGCTTTCGCTCTCCATCGCCGCGGCAAGCATCATCGCGAAAGTCACCCGCGACCGGATCATGCGCGAGCTCGACCGGGAGTTCCCTCAATTCGGCTTTGCGAAACACCAAGGATATGGCACCAAAGTGCATCTTGAAGCGCTACGGATTCACGGCCCTTGTTGCCATCATCGTCGCTCGTTTCAGCCGGTCGCTCAACTCGCCCTGCCGTTTGACGACGGCTGACGGCCAGCCGCGCGACCGGATCTGGGTGGGCAACTACGGCGAGCAGGTCGCTGCGGCCTGGCTGCAATCCCAAGGCTGCAAGATCCTCGCGAAAAACTACCGCGGCCCGCGGCGCGGCGAGGTGGACATCATCGCGCGGGATCGCAAGCTGCTGCTGTTTGTGGAAGTGAAGACCCGCCGCGAAGGCAGCAGGATCCGCGGCCTCGACGCGGTGGGAAAAGACAAACAGGCCTTGATCGAGCGCGGCGCGAACTCGTGGCTCAAACGCCTCGGAACGCGCGACTTGCCGTGGCGATTCGATGTCGTCGAGGTCTATGTCGAGGACGGCGAACGGCCGCGGATCAACCATGTGAAGGACGCGTTCTAACTTTCGCCGCCCCGCGCCTAACCGGCCGCGAGCTCCAGCGTGTAGCTGTCCTTGCCGTCTTTGACGAGCCAGCCCTGTTCGGCGAGCCGGGCGCGGAGGGTGTCGGACTCGGCCCAGTTTTTCGCGAGGCGGGCCTGCCAGCGGGCTTCGGCCAGAGTCTTGATCGATTCGGGAATCTCGCTGGCGTCCTGATGGACTTCCTCCGGCAGGGTGAGGCCGAGGGCGCGCAGGAGGCGGTTGAATCCGGCGAGCGCGGCGGCGGCCTCCTGGCCGGATAGATTGGCGGCTTCGCGCAGGCCGGTGAACATGCCGCCGAGCGCGCCGGGGGTGTTTAGGTCGTGGTTCAAGCTGTCCCATGCGGCTTGAAACGGGCCGAAGTCCGCGCTGGTG
>JBFZFJ010000326.1:0-14345 GCA_041306405.1 Verrucomicrobiales bacterium
GCTCCACGATTGGGACGTCATCGAGTCGCTCAGCCCCGGCAGCGGCAAGCTCGCGGAGGCGGCGATCCGCCTGTTTTTTGTGATGCGCCAGCTCGACGAAGCCGGGCTGGACGCGATCATCGCTGAGCCGGTTAGTGAAACCGGACTTGGCGTGGCGATCATGGACCGCTTGCGCCGGGCATCGATCAATATCAAATAACCCGTCATAAAAATCCAACTACTCGCTCTCGTCTTCGCCTCATCGGCGCTATCCCAGACGCCCGATTGGGAGAATCCCGCGGTTTTCCGCATCAACAAGGAAGCACCGCGAGCGACTTCGATGCCGTTTCCCACGAAGGATGAAGCCGGAACGAAGGGCCGGCTGGAGTCTCCTTGGTGCCAGTTGCTGAATGGAAATTGGAAATTCCACCACACCGGCAACCCGTCGGGAAAACCCGCCGGCTTCGAAGCGTCGGCATTCGACGACTCGGCATGGAAGGAAATCCCGGTGCCGTCCAACTGGCAGATGCACGGATACGGCGCACCGCTCTATACCAACATCACCTATCCGTTCGCCAGGAATCCGCCGACGGTGATGGGCGAGCCGCCACAGCACTTCACGAATTTCCCGATCGAGAACCGCAACCAGATGGGATCCTATCGCCACAAGTTCATTGTGCCGCAAACCTGGAAAGGCCGCCGCACGAGCATCGTTTTCGGTGCGGTGGACTCGGCGTTTTATCTCTGGATCAACGGCAAAAAAGTCGGCTACTCGCAGGATTCACGGACGCCCGCCGAGTTCGACATCACCTCGTATCTCCAGCCCGGCTAGAATCTGCTGGCGGCCGAGGTTTATCAATATTCCGACGGCTCTTACCTGGAGGATCAGGACATGTTCCGCATGTCCGGAATCCAATCGCCGGCTCGTGGAAACTGATGCGGGACGGAGTTGCCGTGGCCGAGGGCAAACTGGCTCTTCCCGAGATCTCCGCCCGACAGGCCGTGGTGATCGCGGTCGCCACGGGTCACACCCCGGTGCCGACGAGCGAGTATTTCTTGCGGGTCCGCTACGATCTGACGGAAGCCACCGCTTGGCATCCGGTGGGCATGCCGGTCGCTTGGGATGAGATACCGTTGCCGTGGGGCAAGGGTGTTCCTGCCTCGCCAACCGCCGCCGATTCGCCTGCGAGTTTTTCCGAAAGCGGGAATTTGATCACGCTCAAGGCGAAGGATGTTACCGCGACGGTCGATAGATCCACGGGCTATCTGACGTCGGTCAAGGCCAACGATCAGGAATGGCTGCACACGCCGCTGCGCCTGAATTTCTGGCGCCCCACCACCAACAACGACGAGGGCGCGAAGCTTCAGCACAACCTCAAGGTCTGGCAATACGCCGGAGCCCGGGCCACCGCCGGCAGCACGACTGCTGTTCAGGACGGAAACGACGTGGTCGTCACCGCCGAGCTCAACATTCCGGCTAACCAGAGTCATGCCACCATCCGCTATCGCTTCACCGGCAACGGCCAAATCGGAATTGAAACGGATTTCCGTCCCGGCAAGGGGCTTCCGACGATTCCACGGATCGGCTACCAGTGCGAAACACCTAACAAAAACCCGCTCTGGAAATGGTATGGCAACGGCCCGCAAGAAAACTACACCGACCGCAAATCCGGCTCCTGGACCACCATTCACGAAGGGCTGGTCCCCAATTTATTCCACCACTACATTGATCCGCAGGAATCCGGCAACCGCTGGGCGACCATTTCCAACCCTCTGAATGGCAGCAGCCTGCGGCTGGATGCCACCGGGGAATCCTTGTTGGAAATGGCGTGTTACCCATGCGCCGCCACCGATATCCAGCTCGCCATGCACTTCAGTGAAATTCCCCCGCGGGACTTTTCCACCCTCAATCTCGACCACCGCCAGTCCGGCCTGGGCGGCACGAATTCCTGGAGAGCGCTCGCCTTACCGCAATATTTGATCCAGCCGGGCAAGACCTATCACTGGTCGTTCATGCTCTCGCTATCCGCAGCTCCCGCCACAGGCTCGAAGCCCCGTTGATCGAGATTATCCTTTCGACATTGTCGGCGTCAGGGTGACTTCCAACTGTTCCACTCCCCGCAGCAGCTTCACCCTTACCGGCTGGCCCGGGATAAGGTAAAAGAAGGCATTCGCGGCATCGGCGTAATCCGCGATCTGCCTGGAGCCGATGCTGAGAAGCACGTCGTTCGGCTGGACGCCCGCGGCGGCGGCGGGAGAATCCGGCAGCACCCGGCTGATTCGGGGGATTTGGGATTCGGCGCGCAGCGCGAGCCCGAGCCAACCACGGGAAAGCTGGCCTCCGGAGGAAATGTCCCGGAGCACCCGGTGCACCGCCTCAGCGGGCAGGGCATAGCCGACATTGCCACCGCCCGAGCTTTGAAAAACAATGGCGACCACCCGGCCGGCGTCGTCCAGCAGCGGGGTTCCCGGCGGCGGGACCGAATGGCTGAAATTCACCCGCAGCAAGGCGAGTGGCAAAATTTTTCCTCCCACCTGTTTCACCCAGCCAGTCGCGCGGCATTTGACCAATCCCGCAGGTTCCATGGCTTGCAGGGTGGCGCTCGCACTCGCGCCGGCGTCCGCCGCCCATTCCATTGATTTCGGCACCACGCTTCCTTCCACCTTGATGAATCCCAGCCGCGAGACCGCATCGTGGCCGATCATTTTGACCGGGATCGAGCGGCTCCCAAACTGCAGTGCCGGGTTCACCGGATTCGCTCCCGCCGCGACGATTGCGACCAGCATCGAAGCTCCGTTGACCGGGACGGCCGTGGATTCACCGGGCCGACCATTCGCCGCGGGCGGGAAATTCACCTGCCAGCGCGGGGAAACGGCGACAGGTTGGGCAAAGCCCGCCGACACGCAGGCGCTCGCCACAAAAAACATTCGTGCCGACCACCGTCGGCGCGGGCATTCCAGATCCACCATTTCGGGGTTGCTGGAATTAGAATACTTGCTCGCCGACGTCGCCTTGAGTCGTGGGACTCAGGTCCAACTGCTTGAGTTGCTCAAGCCCGGGCGGCGCAGGTGCCGGAACGACCTGGTAATTCACCGGGGAAGCCGGAGTGTTTTCCTTCTCCACATCACGCGGCGTCAGGAAAAAAGCGATTGTCAGGGCGGCGTAGGCCACGCCCGCGCCGTAAGCCCATTTGGAAGGACTCAGATCGGAAAACCAAGCGGACACGCCACCGAAGAAATTTGAAAATCCCGAGTTTCTCACGGCCTGCTCGCGCTGGTTTTGGTGAAATTCGCAGAGGAAATCCTGCCAGTAACCCTCTTCAGGACGCTCATCGCGCTTGAGGGCTAGTAGGTCTCCAATTTGTTCGATCGTTGGTTTCACTGCGGTTGATAATTAGGATTTACAAAATAATCCCCGGATGCGCAAGAAGAATTTTAAAATCTTTCTTCCCAACTGTCTTGCAAGGCTGACTGGAGTTGGAGATGCGCATAATGGAGTCGTGAGCGAATGGTGCCTTCGGAAGTCTTGAGCACCTTGGCGATTTCCCCGTGGGACATGCCTTGGATGTCAAACATCGTGACCACTATTCTGTGGGGGTCAGACAACTTCTTCATCGCTTCGTTCAATTTTATCTGTAGCTCGTTGAGGTTGGTCTGCCGCTCGGGGTTCGCCTCGTGGGTGGTGTCGATGAGCGCCGGATCCTGCTGCACGGATGAATCCATGTCGTTCAGGCTCAGTCCTGTGCGGCGCTTGCGCTTCTTCAGGAAATTGAGCGTCTGGTTGACCGCTATCTGATAGATCCAGGTGTAGAACGCCGAGTTGCCCTTGAACTTGCCGAGCGATTGATAGGAGCGGGCGAAAATGTCCTGGAGCAAATCATGAGTGTCCTCCTTGTGGGAGGTCATGTTGTAAACTAGGCCGTATAGCTTGTCGCCATACTTGAGGATCAGGGCGTCGAAAGCGCGCGTATCGCCCTGTTGGGCACGCGTGACGAGGTCCTGGTCAGGGTCGGGGGGACGTGACTGACGAAACATGAAAGTGGGTGTGGTGAGCAGCGGAAACAGGCTACAACGCCGCCGCGTGATGTAAAGAGGCGTGAAAACGACGGACTGAAATTCCGGATTTCGCCCCATCGAAATGAACGTTCGCCTTTTTTGTCCCGTCTGATTTTCTCGGTGGCAACCATGGCCATCTTCACCGCGAACGCCGACTACGAGGACAAGGACAGCAATCCCATCCACTTGGAACCCGGAGACGAGGTCACCGCCGGCATCGCCGACCGCGCGTGGCCCGGCTGGGTCTGGGCGACCGACAACGATGGCAACGACGGCTACGTCCCCGAGGAAATCCTGGAACCGCTCGGCGAAGGCCGTTACGCCGCCCTCGAAACCTACGATCCCACCGTGCTCACCATCAAGCGCGGCGACCGCCTTGAATCGCTGCGCCAAATCCACGGCTGGCACTGGTGCCGGAACGTGCGGGGCGAAGAAGGCTGGGTCGGCGGGTATTTGCTGAAGCCGGTTTGAAATTTCCGGCATGGACGATTCCCAAGAACGCCTGATCGAAGCGACGGTGCGGCCGATTTCCTACAACGCGGAGATGAGGCATGCCGCTGCCGATTTTATCGGGAAGCGGATCGCGGCCAAAGCCTGGTTGTTCGGCGAGCGCGGCGTATTTTAAATGGGCCCGGCAACACTGGTTTGAGCAAGACCCGATGGCCCGGCTGGATGTGGCCTATCCGTCGTTGACGAAATTCGAATACGACATCTCGGTGGCCGCCCGCAAGGAACTCCGCGAAGCGCTCGGGTACGAGCGATGAGCGGATTCCAAAATCAGGATTTCCCTTGCCAAGTCCGGGCGGGTTCCCTATTTCCCGCGTCCCTCTTCACGCCGCCTTATGCACCAACGAAGATCCGGAGGGGCTCCATGCGGCAAATCTTCAAAATCGCCCGTCCTGTATCCAAGGCGGGAAACCAGAACACAAAATGATCAACGAACTCATCAACGAAATGGTGGACGCCGGCGTCCACTACGGCCACCAAACCAAGAAATGGAACCCGCGCATGAAGCCCTTCCTCATGAAGGACAAAGGCGGAATCTACATCATCGACCTGGAAAAAACCGTCCAGCAGCTCGATAAAGCCTCCGATTTCCTCGCCGACCTCGTCGGCAAGGGCAAGAAAGTCCTCTTCGTCGGCTGCAAGCGCCAGGCACAGGACGCCATCCGCGAAGCCGCGGAAGCGACCGGCCAACACTACGTCAACCACCGCTGGTTGGGCGGCATGCTCACCAACAGCCTCACCGTCCGCAAGTCGGTCGAGCGCCTCAAGTATCTCGAAAACATCGAGAAGCAGCCTGAATTCAAGGCCATGTCGAAAAAGGAACTCGCCGCCCTCGGCCGCGAGCGCGAAAAGCTCCTCCGCAACCTCCGCGGCGTGCGCGACATGGACAAGAAGCCTGACGCCGTCGTCATCGTGGACTCCGCCCGCGAGACCATCGCCGTGGCCGAAGCCCGCCGCTTGAACATCCCGATCATCGCCCTCGTTGACACCAACGCCGACCCGGCGCTCGTCCAATACCCGATCCCGGGCAACGACGACGCGATTCGCTCGATCCGCCTCATCCTCCAGAATCTGGTCGATGCCATGGTCGCCGGCCGCAAAAACTAAATCATCTCACCTACCGGGCGTCCTGTCTCGCGACGGGACGCCCGTTTTTCCTCTCTACCGCTCACACTATTTTCCCACTATGATCACCGCAGCAATCGTTAAAGAACTTCGCGACAAGACCAATGCCGGCATGATGGACTGCAAAAAAGTCCTCACCGAAACCAACGGCGACATCGAAGCCTCCATCAAGCTCCTCCGCGAGCGAGGCATCATGAAGTCCGCAAAAATGAGCGACCGCGCCGCCAACGAAGGCGTCATCACCGCCCGCATCAACGCCGATGCCACTTCCGGCCTGCTGCTTGAAGTGAACTGCGAGACCGACTTCGTTTCGAAAAACGAAAGCTTCCAAGCCTTCGTCGGCGACATCGCAGACGCGCTTGCCACCTCCACTGCGGCCGATCTCGATGCAGCCCTCGCCCATCAACACGGCGAACAATCCCTCGATGACACGATCAAAGCAAAGGTCGGCGAAGTCGGCGAAAACCTCCAGTTCCGCAAATACGTCCGCTTCGACGCAGCTCCGGGCGGAGTCGTTGCTTCCTACATCCACCTCGGTGGCAAGGTCGGCGTGCTCATCGAAGTCGGGACCACCAAGCCGGAATCCCGCAACAGCGACAGCTTCAAGGAGCTCATCAAGGACCTCACGCTGCACATCGCCGCCTGCGCGCCCAAGGGACTTTCCCGCGAGGACATCCCGCAATCCGTGGTGGACAACGAGCTCGACATCTTCCGCGCCCGCCTCGAAGCCGAGGGCAAGCCTGCGAACATCATCGAGAACATCCTCAAGGGTCAGATCGGCAAGTTCTTCGCCGAAAGCTGCTTCCTGGAGCAAGGATTCGTGAAGGACTCCGACATCAAGATTTCCGCGCTGCTTGAAGCCAAGGGCAAGGAACTCGGCGACACCCTCACCGTTACCCGCTTCGTCCGCTTCGGACTCGGCGAGTAAGTTTGATTCACCAAAAAAGCCCGGCTCCAGTGATGGAGCCGGGCTTTTTCGTATTTGAAATCAAAGGCAGATCCGCCGGAACAACACGTCGAGTGGCAGCTGCATGCCGATGTAGAAATCCCCGAACTCGCCGTAGCGCGCGGTGACTTCGTCGAAGCGCATTTCGTAAACAATCGACTTGATGTCGATGGTGTCCTTCGCCAGCAGGGTGACTCCCCACTCGAATTCATCGAGTCCGGTCGAGCCGGTGATGAGCTGGAGAATCCGGCCGGAATAAGTGCGACCGACGCGGGCGTGGCCGGCCATCAGTTTCTTGCGGGCTTCGAAATCGAGCGAATACCAATTATCCGCGCCGTTGCGGCGCTTGGACATCGGATAGAAGCAAATCACCGGCCAGTCGGGCAGGACCGGATAGAGCCGGTGTTTGAGATAGTGCGCCATCCGCTCGTCGAAGGCCTTGAGCCCGGCTTCGAACTCGGGCGTCCCCTCGACGAGACCTTCCTCGGTGCCCAAAGTTTCCGCCGCATATTGCTCGCGGCTGGTGGTGTATTCCGAGCTCTCGGTTTGGGAAAGGTAGGAATACGTCGGACTGAGAATCTCCGGCCCGAGGGACAGGCTGAGCTGCTTTTCAAACATGTTAGCCACCTGCAGGTCCGGCGTCAGCAGCATGAAGCCGAGGTCCGCCTTCGGCGTGGCGACGGAGAAAATCAGCAGGTGCGTGTCCGGCGTGGCGCGGATTTCCTGCACCAGCTCGGTGAGGCGGGTCTTGGCTTGGCGCTGTTCCTCGTCGCTGTAAAGCGACCATTGCGCGTGATCGACGTGATAGAACAAATGCATGACGTGCCAGCCTTCCCTGGGCACGAGTGGAGTGATTTCTTGGTTGGACATGGCGGTGGAAATTCAGCGGCGGTCGGTGGAGACTTTCATTTCAAAGACCATCTTGAAAGCAGGCCCCGGCGAGTTTTCGGAGGGAGCCTCATAGACCTGCACCGCCCATGGCTTGCTTTGTCCGGTGCGGTAGGCGGCGTGCATGCCCACGTCCTCAAAGCCCGCGGTCGCGGCCACCTCCAGCGAGGCCCCTGCCTGGATGGTGCGGGTCACCGCGTCGCCGATGACATCGCCGTCGCTGTTGCGGAAAAACACCCGGACCGCGGCCGGGCCGCCCTTCACGGTTAGATCGACCACCGGCACCAGCTGGGTGCCGCGGCGGAAGGTCTCGGCATTGGGGCCCTCGGCAATCGGAGCGCGCCAGTAGCTGGCGGCTGAAAGGATCGTTAGATGCTCGCCTTTGACCGGGAAATCGCGCTCCTGCAACCGCCCCGACCCGGCCGGCAAATCGTGGATGGTTTTGAAATAAACCACTCCCCCGCCGATCAACAGCACTCCAAGCAACGCCGCCAGTCCGATCCGTTCCACCTTGGACAAGCCCAAATGCGGACGCAGCGAGACGGGCTGGGCATTTTCCCGGACCCGCGGCGAAAACTCGTCCTGCTCAGGCACCGGCGGGGCGACAGGCCGCGGCGTTTCCGGCACGATTTCCTCGATCACGGGCTCCGGCGGAGCAGGTTCATCCACGAAAACCGCTTCCGCCTCGGAAACGACTTCCAGAACCTCGGACTCCGGCCCCGATTCATTCCCGTCGTCGAGCTCGTCAAATTCGCCGCCCACCTTCGAATGATGCACCGGATGTGACGCCGGTTGGGCTCTCGGGCGCTTCTTGCTGACGTCGATCTGGATGCGCTCCTCGGTCTCCGGCCCCTGCCGCGGCGGCGCGGATTCCTCGGATTTCGGCAAACCTCCAACCGAATGCTTCCTCACATTTCCGGAACCACGGGGAACAGGAATCCCCGACGAGCGGCCGGGCTTCGGAGCAGCGGCCGCACTTTCCTCGTCCGGCCTCGCCGGCTCGTCAAAGGCCCACAAATCCAGCTCGCTCGAATCCTTGATGAAATCGCTCTTGCTCGGGCGGTGGCGCGGAGGAAGGGACGATCCGTCGGAGGCTGAAGGTGGCTTGGGTGTCATAACGGCTGCGGCGGGATATTTAGAGCGGGGACTTCGACTTGACCAGTGCGAAAGCCGAATCCGAAATCCCCGCCAAAACTTAACTGGCACCTCGGCTCTGTCAAAAGGGCCATCCGCCGGATGCTGGCGGCCCCAGGGTTTCCTGTTCGAAATCCCCGCGATCACTTAGAGCCACAATGGCCTCGATTTCCGGCCGGACGTCGGCAAGGCGCGGATCCGCGAGGAGTTTCGGCAGGAACTGGATGTCGTATGGCGTCAACGGACTCGGCCGCTCCCCTGCCCGCCAGCGCATGCGGAACGCCTCGACCGCCCGCGGCGTGGCTTCTCGCAGCTTGAGCAAAATCTGCCAACCCGCCGGATCGGTGTCGCCGAAATGATGGTGCGGCAGGGAAACCGGCAGCTTTTCCAACAGCTGCCGGAAGGCAGGCGTCGGGAACGAAGTAGCCGCCACCAAAGTCCGCCGATCCCGGTTCGCGGCGGCGTATTGCCGGAAGGTCGTCTTGCGGTTTTCGATGCTCAACAGCCGCTCCGCCGTGGTGGAAATCGACGAGCACCGCGCCAGATCGGTGGCGGAAACGAGAACGTGCGTTAGTCCGTCGAAGTCATGCGTGCTGCCGTCCGGAAAATGCAAACACAGCGGACCATGCAATTCGACATGCGCATCACCCGTCGCGAGCCCCAGCGATTTCAGGGAGATTTCCGTGCCGAACAAACGTGCCAAACCGGATTCGAACGTCCGCTGATGGCGTTCGAGTTGTTTTGACTCCAGCCTGATGTCCACGCTCGCGGCGCGGATCAAGGTGCCCGCAGGCCACTCGCGCTCGCTGAGATTTTTCACCACATCGAGCAAGCGCCGGAGCAACTCCGGATGGCTCCACCGAAACGGACGCAGTGAACGACCTTGCGCAAACGCCACGCGCAGCGACTCGCAAAGCGCCGTCCACTCTGTTGGAAACCGCGAATGCCCGCGCCCGGAAAAATCCGCCACAATTTCCAATGCCGCAGCCTGCAAATCCCCACCCGCAATCCCGCCGAAGCGCCCGATCAACCAAGGCTCGGAAGCAAGCGGCAGCGTCACCCGCTCGACCAGATATTTCCGGTAGCGGTGCCGTTTCAAAACCAGCTGCCCGCAAGCCTCCGCTTCCCGCGCCGCCGTCGCCTGATCCTCCGCGCTGGTGATTCCGGCGGCTTCCAAGAGTTTGATCCAATCGACCGAAAACACCCGGCTCGATGCCGTCACCCGCTTGCCACGGGCGGCGTGCCAGCGGCGGTGAAATTCAGCAAGCCACGGGGGAATCTTCATCTTCGCACGTAGTCTAACCCTTTAGGGTGTCTTGCGCCAAAGACCGCCTGAAGACGGAACTACTTACGAAGAGCATCATGACAACGCCTCCACTAACCGGTCCCGGTCCACCTTCACCACCCAGTTCTCGATGTTCGTGATCTGGCCGCTCTTCTCGTCGTAACTGCGCTCGACCCGGCATTGCACCACGGTTTCCGCGTGCTGGATCATCGTCGGCAGGCGGTCTTCCGGGAATGCCATGATGAGCTGCAGGCCGAAATTCCGAGCAAGATCGAGACACGCGTCGATCCGGTCGCCGGACAATTTCGAGAACGCCTCGTCCATGATCACGATGCCGAGATTCTTCCGCGACTCGCGCGGGCCGAGATCGTAAACCCGCTGGAACGCGGCGAGCATCGCCACGAAAAACGGTGCCTGGTTCTCGCCGCCGCTTTGTTTCTTGGCGTTGCGGTTCAGGGAAATCGCCGCGCCCTCGCCCTTGCCGGTCGGCGTGGCCTGGATGTCCCAGTGATGATAGTAACGGTAATCGAGCGCCCGCTGCTGGCGCGGGTCTTCGGAATTTTCAATCGCGGCCATTAGCGCGGCTTTTGCCTTTTCAATCTCCTCCTTCGCCCCGCTGGCGAAAAGTTCGAGCCCGGGATTCAGCCCCTTTTCCACCAGCGCCCAGATCGCGCTGTGGCTGCGATCCGCCTTCATCGATAGCTGATAGCGCCAGCCGCCGATGTCGTGGTCCATCGCGCGGTTCAGCTCGCGCTTGGTGCGTTCCGCCTCGTCAAGTTTCTCCTTCAGGACATCGAGCACCTGGTGCTGGAGTCGGTCTTCCCACTCCTTGCGCGCGTCCTCAGCGGCGGCGGTATATTTTTCTAACTCGTGCGATTCCAACTCGATCCGGCGCGCGTCGTAGCGGGAATTCTCATCGTCGCCGGGATCGAAAGCCTCAGCCGTCTCCGGATGTTTTTCGGCCAGGGCATGGCGTTCCAAATCGCGGTCGCGGCGGGCCTTGTCGGAATCAAACTCGCGGATGCGCGCCATTTCCGACGACGCGTCGAGCCGCTGCTGCCACTTGGGAAACTGCTGACGCGCGGCGGCGATGAGCTCGGAAATTTCGGGGTCACGCACACCTTCGAGCGATTCACGGCTGAGCTGGCGCTGGGTGAGCGCGGCGGCTTCGTCCTCTATCAGCGCGGCCATGCTGTCGTGCAGCACGCGTTCCTGCTGGGCGAACTTCTCGATGCTGTTCGCCAGCCGTCCGGTGCGCTCGATCACGCCTTGGAACGTCTTTTCCAACACCCGCAGTTTCTCCACCGTCGCCTCGCGCTCGGGCGTGGCAAGCAGGCGAATCGTCTCGTCGAGCTGCGCGAGCTCCTTCCGCAATCGCGGCAAATCCCGCAGCTTCGAGCTGCCGGCAGGCGGCTCGGCTTTATCCAATGTCCACTGCTCGCCGCGATGCAGGAAAGTCCGCCAATCCTCGCGCAACCGAAGTTTCAAAGTGAGTTCTTCCTTCACCTCCGCAAGCTCGTCCTGGCGCAAGGTTCTCAGCCTTCGCAAGCCCTCCTCGCCGATGGTGAACTCCTTGGCTGGCTGGAAATGCTGGCGGTGCGGCGGATCCTTGAGCCAGCCGTCTTTGGAAAACGCCCGTGGATGCGAGTCGAGCTGGCTGACTTTTTCAACCGCGATCAGGTCGCCGTAAAGATGCTGGAGATAGGCTTTGGCTAGTTCGTGTTTGGTCTCGAAAAACGCGGCGACCGTTCCCGGTTTCGCGTCCTTGGAACCGGAAAGTTCTCCAGCATGGACAAGCGGTTCTTCAACGTGCCCGAGGCGGCGGGCTTGTTCCCACGCGGCTTTGAAATCTTCCGCGAGCACAGCGCCGCGCTTGTTTCCTAGCAGCGATTCAAGCAGCGGCCACCATGGCTCGGCCTCGGCCTTCACTTCGATCACGCGGCCGAACGCGTCGGCCCGCTGGCCGCGGGATTTCAACGCATCCAACAACGGCGACGGCGCGGCGCTGCCTTTGTGATCGAGATCATCCAACTCGCGGCGGAGGCGGGACTCACGGCTTTCCAGCACCTTGATTTCCTCCTCGACGGGACGCAAGCGCTCGCGGGCGTCGTTGACCAGAGCTTGATAGATCCGCGGCATCCGCTGGGCGGCGTCCAGCGCGGCGGACTCATCCGCGCCCTGCATTTGCTTCAGCCAATCGGCGGCCTGTGCCGGATCTTCCAGCCCGAATTCCTGAGCAAGCCGCAGCCATTGTTTCCAATACTGCGTGCGGTCGTGGAGAAATTGGCGGGCGGACTTCTCGGTCTCACGCAACGCGTCCAGCTCGCGGGCGACTTCATCGCGGTGGCTGCGGTCCTCGGCGAGGCGGGTGATCTGAAGATCGTTTCCAGCGACGAGCCGGATCTTCGCGAGTTGGGAATCCAACTCATTGCGCTCCCCAAGTGCGGACTCGTAGTCGGCGCGAGTTTCGGCATTCTGCGAGCGGAGTTGCTCCAACTCGGACTGGCGTGAAGTTAGATTTTCCAGCTTCTGCTCGTGGCCCAGCGCGATGCGCAAATGGGCATGCAACCGCGCGTCGCGGCGGGCGGTGACGTATTCCTGATGGCGCTCGCTGATGCGGACGAGCCGTGCGTGCTGGTCGTGCATTTTCTCCAACCGTTCCTGCGCGCGGCGGTGCGCATCGACACTGGCGCGGACGGCTTTCACGTCCGGCAAGCCCGGCTCCAGCAAGTAGTCGCGGATGAATTTCTCGAACGACTCGACCGGTTGGAATGCCATCGAGTTCGGCAGGGTTTTATTCATCTGCACGCGATCAAACCCGAGGTGGCTGCGCGAGCCCATTTCATCGAGATACGATGCTTGGCGATCGAACACCTCGCCGCCGAGATCGCGCTTCACGTGGACGCGGAACTCGTCTTCGGACATGAAGGCGACCGCGTTTGGATCGAGTTCGGCGCTGAGGAAATCCTCGCGCTCGAGGCGGTTGGGAATGGTGAACCACAGCGTGCGCGCCTTGGCAGTCGGGCCTTCGAATTCGATGCGCGCGCCCCAAGTTTCGCGGCGCGGGATTTCCTCGCCTTTTGCCAGCGGCCAAACGAATTCCAGACCTGCCAGAGTCACGCCGGACGGGCGCAGGTAGCGTTCCTGCCCGTCGTTGCCTTGGGTGTTCGTGTCGCACAAACAGTAACCGCGAAGCGAGCGGCCGCTGCCGGAACCGGCTGCGGCTTTATTGAAACGGCTGAGCGATTCGCCGAGCAGCACGAACTGAATCAAGTCAAGCAGCACGCTTTTCCCCGAGCCGTTAGCCCCGGTGATGAGCGAGAGACCCGAGACGTCGATGAAGCGGCGGTAGCCATACCAGTTGATGGCAAGGATACGGCTGAGGTGGACGCGGGTTTTCATTTCAGGCTTCGGCGGCGGGTTGATAGAGGGCGGCACGGGCGAGGCAGGATTCGAGGCTGTCAAACGGGATCACGCGCGGTAGGCTGGGCAGGATTTCAATGAGCGTCTCGCCAAGCTGGAGCGCGCCATCCGGCTTGTGGGTGCGGATCAGACGGTGGCGCTTGAGCCGGCCTAACAACGAGTCGAGGTGGGTTTTCTCCGGAGGATCGATCTTGTCGAAGGTGTTGCGGAAGCGCGTCCATAAATCATCGACCGTGAGGATGACGGCGCTGCTGGCCTCGTTGGTCCGGTGGTCGTCCCAGACACGCCAGAGGACCAACAATAGCAACGTTTCATCCTTGGTGAACTGTGCGAGCAAATGGCAGGCCTCGGGCCGCGGGCGGGCTTGGAGGATGAAGAAATCGTCATCGATGATGAGCTCCAGCCCGAGCGGCGCGAGGTAGTCCTTCAAGTGTTCCTGATAGTGGTCGCGGGCGAGCAGGAAATGATCGCGCCCCGCGCCGCTGCCGCCGAGCAAGGTGCCGCGGCCGATGAGCTCGGCGAGGATTTCGCGGATCGCCGGGCGGTCGTCGTCGGGGACGTCGGACCAGAAGCGGGGCCAGTTGGGATCGAACATTTGGGAAGAAATTTGAGATTTGAGATTTGAAATTTGAAATTTGAAATTTCAGATCCGTTGAATCTGAAAGCGCTCGACGTTCCAGCCGGCGTGAGGGTCGGCGGGGATTTTTTCGGGGGTGAGACCGGCGGTTTTGCCGGGGCCGTGGATGGTCCATTTCACGCGCTGGCCGGCGGCGGTGACGGCGTGCTCGTAGGCGGCGATGGCTAGCAGATCGAGCATTTCATCGAAGTCGGCGGCGGCGAAATCCGAGGTCATGACGACGCTGGATTTTTCCGGCAACAGCCGGGCGACGAGGCGGGCGGCGCGTTGTGGGGTGAGTGCGAGGCGCTGGCGTTCGCGGAGGGCGGCGAGCGTTTCCTCGGCGGTCTCGTCGCGGCCGCCGGAGTCGGTGCCAAAGGTGAGGT
>JBFZFJ010000327.1:0-5976 GCA_041306405.1 Verrucomicrobiales bacterium
GGTGTCTTCATTGCGCCCGGAAGACACCCTAAAGGGTTTGACTACGTGCGAAGAGCATCCCGCGCTGCCATTCCGCGTATTTCGTGATTCCCTCGCGGATCGGCGTCATCGGCCGGTAGCCGAGCAGCTTCTCCGCCTTCGTCACATCGGCGTAAGTCTTTGGAACATCTCCGGGTTGATCGGGCAAATCCCGGATTACCGCCTTTTTGCCGACGGCGGATTCCACCAACCCGATCAGCTCGTTGAGCGTGGTCGTGGCCGCGCCGCCGAGGTTGAAAATTTCAAACGGCGACCGCTCCGTGTAGTCCGCCGCCGCGAGGATTCCGCGCACGATGTCATCGACGTAAGTGTAATCCCGCGCCGTGCTGCCGTCGCCGTAACGGTCGATCGACCGGTCCGCCAGCAGCGCCGAGGTGAACTTGGAAATCGCCAGATCCGGCCGCTGCCGCGGGCCGTAAACCGTGAAAAACCGCAGACAGGCGCAGCGCAGGCCGAACAGGTGCGAGTAGTTCGAGCACATCTGCTCGCCCGCCAGCTTGGTCGCGGCGTAGGGCGAAATCGTGCGCTCGATCAAATCCGTCTCGGCGAACGGCACCTTGGTGTTCACGCCGTAAACCGACGACGAGGACGCGAACACGAAAAATTTCACGCCATGGTGACGGCAAGCTTCCAGCAGATTGAGGGTGCCATCCATGTTCGTGCTGAAATACAGCCGTGGGTTCGCGATCGATGGCCGCACGCCCGCTCTCGCCGCGAGGTGGAAGACCCCGTCGAACGGGTGGCGCGTGAAAGTATCCACCACCACCGCGTCATCGCTGATGTCGCCCCTCACGATTTCGACCTTCCCGCGCAGCCCGGCGAGGTTGTTCTCCTTCACCGCCGGATCGTAGTAATCGTTGAAATCATCGAGGATCACCACCTCATGCCCCGCCGCGACCAGCGCCTCGCTGAGGTGGGAGCCGATGAACCCGGCGCCTCCGGTGACGAGGATTTTTTTGGGAGAAGTATTGACGCTCAAGCGGCTGAAAATATCAACTGCCCGCTCTTTGGCAACCCCATTCACGATGCGCAGTACGGCTCTCAAACTGGAGCGCGGAATTTATTCCGCGCTCCAGTTTGTTGGAAAGACCTATTCTTGTTAATCCACCCGGCGGAGTTCCGGTGACTTCCTCAAAAAACGCTTTCAATTTGACCATGCAGCTCCAAGCTCGAAAGGTTTATTACTAAATGACCACCTTTTATCCGGAAATCCTATGAACAAGATTAAAGCGCTAAAAAACATCCTGTGCGTCCATTTCAAAAAATCCGACCTCACCCGGTGGATGCAGGAGAAGAATCTCAACGACAGCTGGGATGATCGCACCCGACTAATCGCGAAACTGATAAAAAACGGCGATTCAGTGATAGATTTCGGAGCCGGTAAAATGCGCCTGAGAAATTTCATCCCCGCTGACTGCCGCTATACCCCCGTGGACATTGTCGCCCGTGAGGAAGGAATGATTGAGGCGGATTTAAATAAGCTGCCCTTACCTCTCTTGGGGACTTTCGATGTTTCCGTGTTCAGTGGCGTGCTGGAATATCTGCACGATGCGCCTTCATTGATTCGGGCGATTCAGGACGTAGCACCCAGAATCATTGTTTCCTACATGATTTTGGAGAACCTGCCCAAGATCATCAGGCGTCGCTCCTTGGGATTTTCCAACGACTTTTCAGAAGATCAGTTTCGTGGTTTGTTTGAAAAGTGCGGGTTCGAACAGGTCGGCCGCAGTGTTTGGAAGCAGCATGTCATCTTTGACTTCCAACGAACCATTGCATGAGTTTGGCAGGACTACCCGCCAACCTGTTCTGAAAGCCGGTTCAATATCCTTCCGATCTCCTCCTCGGCGTCCACGGGCATCACTCCCCTAACGGAATTTAAATCACTCACATACCCCCTGATTTGCTGTCTTACGCAGCTCCTGATTCCATCCGGGGTCACGCCTGCGGCGACGATTTCCTCCTCGGTCGCGTCGGTTTTGGGAGGAAGCTGGTTAATGTCTTCGATCATGATTCCGGCCGTTTCGCTCGACGGGCCAAAAATCCTGTGGGAAAAGTTTCTAACATAACATATTCCGAGGGGTTTCGGTCCCAGCCCTGCGGCATGTAGACGTGCCGCCGCGACATAGTTCTCCGCCGCCCGCAAGCGGGTGCTTTTCGTTAGCGCGCGTTTCCAGTCCTCGGCAGAATAACGACCGATTTCCTGGCCGTCGAAATTTCCCGCAAGTAACGGCCCCACCAGCGGTGTCTTGCGGTGCAGGCAGAGGACGGATCCCATCCGTGGATAGGCAAGTTTGATTTTCAATGCCGGCACATAGAAATTCCACGCTCCCTCCATCGATTTGAAAAACTTTCCATCGGAAATGAACCAGCCGAAGTGGAGGCGGGCTCTCTCAATCTTGTAAATCCTAAGCTCCATGTAAATTCTCCTCAATCATCCTTGTTGATTCCGCGCGATTTCCGCGATGCGGTCGAAGGCAGCTTCGACTCGGCCTTTGGCTTTGGTCGCGAATTTCCGGATTTCCTCGGGGAAGACGGTCGGCACGTTTTCCTTCGCGGCCTTGTAGGAATCGAAATGCAGATGCGGCACGCCCATGTCCTTCATCATCGCTTGGGTCTTCCAGGTGTTTGAATCCCAAGTGGCGTAGGGAATTTCCAAAACCGAACTCGCGACCGCGGCGTGGAAGCGGCCGATGCAGAGGCGGCGGTAAGAGGAGAGCTTGTTCAGGTAGCCGGAAACCGTCGGGTAGCGCGTGGTGAAACCGATTTTCCAGCGCACTTTCAGCGGGCCGACGTTCAGATATTGGCGCAACACGTTGTCCGTCTCGCCGAGGTCCTCGACGGGTGCGGGCTTTTGGAACGAGCGCAGGAACGACGAGGCGAACATCGCGTCCGGCACGGTGATGCAGTTTCCGCCGGCGTCGTTGACCGCCGCGGTGCTCGCCGATTCGCGGGCGGAAATGAAGAGGAACTTCTCCAGATCCGGATGCGGCGAGTTTTCCTGATAAACACAGTTCATCAGGACGGAGGGGAATTTTCCGGCCAGATCGACGAGGTGGCGGTGCTTGTCATGATGGATCGAGCCCTCGCCGTTGATGACCACCAGATCGACGCCCTCAAGCTGCTTCTGATAGTCCGCAAGTTTGAAATCCCGCTTCAGCGAGACCTTGAGCTCCAGCCCGGTGCGCGCGAACTGCTCGCGGAAAGTCTGACACACCAGCCGGCAGCCGAAGTGCGACTGGTAGATGCTGGTGTCGTTGATGAGGGCGACCGTTGGCTTTTTCATGAAATGGTTAGGTGCTGGCGGGTCATCGGTTTAAGTCCACCGCAAGCGCTCACGGACTTGCCCGGCCATCCGCGCCGTGACTCGAATCACAGGTCGCGGGTTTTTCAGGAAATCCCGGTTCACTTCGGCCAGTCGGGCGATGGGCAGGCGGGAGATCAGGCCGAGTGATTCGAGGTTCGCCAGATAGCCCGGCATGAAGCTGGTGGCGGGAAATGGCGTGTGCGCGGGCTGGATCACTGCGACAGGCTTACCGGTCGCGACGGCTTCTGTCACCATGGAAACGCTGTCTTGCGTGACCCAGATCACTTCCGCGGCGCCGAGGTAGGCGGGAAATTTCTTCTCCGGCTGGTGACACCACCAAACGGCGTCGGCCACGATTTCGGGCGGCAGGAGGTCGCGGAGTTTCGCTTCCACGAGCCTGCCCGTCCGGCGGGAGGTGGTGACGAGCCAGCGGATACCTTCGGATTTCGCGAGGTCGGTCATGCCCTCGGCGAGTTTTTCCCAATCGGCGTCCTGAAAATCATGACTGCGCGACTTGCCGCCGATGAGCATGGTCCAAAGCCGATCGGTTGGTTTGTTTATCCAGTCCGCAGCGGCCTGATTGACGATTTCAGGCGTGATTTTGGTGGGAATCACATCCATCCGGAGGTCGTTCGCGGCGGTTTCGAGCGAGGACGGGGTGAAGACCGTGTGGAACCATTCCGACGGATAGGGTTTGCGCTCGCCAAGGAAAATGAAGGGAACGCCGAATTTCATGGCCAGCGTGCGGGCGGCAAACACGCTGCGACCACCGCTGGAGATGATGAGGTCGGGCGCGGACTCACCGGGTTTCGGGCGTTCCAGACCGACGGGTCCGTAGAGCATGGAATCTGGAAGCGGGCGGCCGCTTTTGCCCATCCAAAACAGGCGGATCAAGTGGCGGACGAAGCCTTTGATCTTCGGCCTGCACTCGAACTGGCGGATCACCACGGGAAATTTCTCCGCCAAGGCGGCGGCGAGTCCCGTCGATTGACTCACGTGGCCGGGACTGCCCTCGCTGATGATCCAAATGGTGCGTTGGCCAATCATGGATGCGGAAACTTCACTCCCGCCAGTGCTCGGCGACCCAAGGTGATGGCATCAGGTAGCGGGAAACGTGCCGCCGCCAGCGTCGGTCGGTTTTGCGCTGGCTGAAGACCCACTTGAGATGTTCCCAGCGCGGACGGTGGGGTTTTTCTTCGGACCACTGGCCGAGGGCACCATCGGGCGGTTTCGGGTGGCCGGGGAAGGTGACGATTTTCACGCCTTCCGGCATGACCGGCGGGCGGAGATAGCGCAACGGCCAGATACCCATGCAGTGTTTGCTGAAATGCTTAGTCCAGGACTCCGGCCAGAGGTTGACACCGCCTTGGACGTTGGCGGTGACGTAGTTTTGCTCGAAGCGGTATTTGCGGGAAATCTCGGTGGAGTTTGCCTGAAGGTTTTCCAGCATGTAGGGGTTTTTCCCGATGGGAAAACGGAAGACCGAGGTTTGGCCGTGCTTGCCAAAAAGGCGCACCCAGTTGCGGGCGACGTAAACCTTCGACGGGTCGCCGTGGGTGAAATAGTCGTCGATGTTGGAGACGATGACCGAATCCAGATCGATGAAGAGCGCGTTGCCGGTGAGGCCGGCCAATTCCTTGCCCCAGAGGGCGATTTTCGGCCATTTTCCGGGGACGTCCGGCGGGATTTCGCAGTCGAGAGTGGGCAGCGGCAGGCACTTCACTTCCGGGCGGACGCCGGTGGTGTCGTCGGTGAAGCAGATCAGCGTGAAGTCCCCGGTGATGTTGCGCCGCAGCATCCCGTACATGACATTCACGTATTCCGGCCCGTAGATCGTGCCCCATTTCATGCAGACGACTTGTTTCATCATGAAAATCAGGAGCGCGGGGTGGTGAGCACGGTTTGGTAAACGTCGAGGGTCGCCTTGAGCATCCGCTCCAGCGCGAAAGCCTCCGCCGACAAGGGCTTCGGGCGACCCTTTAAGATTTCCTCCGTCAGGTCAATGGCGCAGTTCAGGTCGCCCGGCTTTACCAGACCTTGCGGAAAAATCACGCGCAGTTGCTCGGCCACGCCGCCGTGCTCGTAGGCGATGACGGGCTTTCCAAGCGCTAGCGCCTCCAGCGATACCCGGCCGAACGCCTCCGGATCAAGGGATAGCGAATAGACCAGCGCGGAAACCGCCATGATTTCCCGCAGGTCGTTGCGGTGACCGAGGAACGAGACGTGTTCCGCGACTCCGAGCGAGGCGGCCAATTGTTTGAGTTCGTCGAGGAACGCGAGCTTCTTCGGGTGTGGCTCGCCGACGATCAAGCCATGCACCAGCTGGCCGCGCGCGATCAGAGTGGCGATCAGCCGGACGAAATCCTGCTGGCCCTTCCAGCGGGTGAGACGCGCGGGCATCAGCAGCGGAATGCGTCCTTCCAACGCGGGTTGGGCTTCTTTCCAAGCTGTTAACCACTTGGGCGATGGAATGAATCCGACGGGATAGGCGGCTTCGTCCACACCGCGGTGAATCACCCGGACCTTCGCGGGAGCGGCCTTGGGATAATTTTTCAGGATGTAGTCGCGCACGCTTTCCGAGACAGCGATGACCGTCTCGCCTTTGGTCATGATGGCGGAGTAGGCGTTGACCG
>JBFZFJ010000328.1:0-5266 GCA_041306405.1 Verrucomicrobiales bacterium
CACTTGAGCGGCTTCGGGAAATCCCGCTGGTGCTGGGCGACGATCCGCGCGAGCGAGGCGGTGACTTCCGGACGGAGCGTGACATCGCGACCGCCCTGGTCCTCGAAGCGGAAAAGCTGCGAGGAAAGCTCGCCGCCGGACTTTTTCAGATAGAGTGCAGTGTCCTCCAAAACGGGGGTTTCGTATTCGACATAACCGCAGCGGCGGGCCACGCCGCGCCAGGTTTCGAACAAATAATTGCGCACCGCGCATTCACGGGGAGTGAAGTCGCGGAATCCTGGAAGTGCTTGGAAAGTAGGTCCTGCCATGGGCGGGCGGCGAGGATGCACGCCGTTTCCAGCATTTCAAGGCGGGATTGCAGCGACTATTGGCCGGATACAGGGCTATGAAGACCGACTGAGGCAGCCGGGACACTTTATTCCCACTCGATGCTGGCGGGCGGCTTGGTGGAGACGTCGTAGAGCACCCGGTTGATGCCCTTCACCTCGTTGAGAATGCGGTGGCTGGTCTCGCGGAGGATGATCGGCGGGAGCTCGACCCAGTCGGCGGTCATCGCGTCTTCGGAAACCACGGCGCGGAGCGTGATGGCCCACTCGTAGCTGCGCTCGTCGCCTTTGACGCCGACGGTTTTGACCGGGATGAGGCCGGCGTATGCCTGCCAGACCTTGTCATACCAGCCGTGTTCCTTGAGTTTCCCGATGAAGATGGCGTCGCACTCGCGGATGATGTGGAGGCGGTCTTCGGTGACAATTCCGGGGCAGCGCACGGCCAGGCCGGGGCCGGGGAACGGGTGGCGCTGGAGGATGTCGTGGGCAATGCCTAACGAAGCGCCGAGTTCGCGGACCTCATCCTTGAAGAGCTCGGCTAACGGTTCGAGGACCTTGCCTTGCGCCTGGAGTTCGAGAATCCGGTCCACGCGGTTGTGGTGGGTCTTGATCTTCGAGGCCTTGGATTTCGCGTTGGACGCGCTTTCGATGACGTCTGGATAGAGCGTGCCTTGGGCGAGCATTTCGGCATCGCCGACGGAATCCCAAAAGACGTCGATGAACAGGTTGCCGATGATGATGCGTTTTTTCTCGGGGTCGTCCACGCCTTCGAGCGCCTTGAGGAATCGCTCCGCGCAATCGACCGTTTCGATGGGCACGCCCATGCGGTGGAAATTGTTGCGGACTTCCTCGCCCTCGTTTTTGCGCATCAGCCCGTGATCGACGAAGATCGCCCTGACATTCGCGCCGGCCTCGTGAAGCAGTACGGCAAGCACGGTGCTGTCCACGCCGCCGGAGACGCCGCAGACGATTTGCTTGTTGCCGATTTTCTCGCGGATGCCGTCGATGATCTCGCGCTTGAAATCATCAATCCGGAACGGCAGCAGGTGGCTGGCGTTGAGCAGGAAATTGTGGAGGATGCGCAGGCCCTCGTGGCTGTGCGTGACTTCCGGGTGGAACTGGATGCCGAAGAATTTGTCGTTCCATTGCAGCGAGACCGGCGTGCCGTGCTGGTTTTTGGCGATGATCCTCGCGCCTTCCGGCAGGATTTTCACGGTGTCCGAGTGGCTCATCCAGACTTGCGATGAAGGGGAGACGCCTTCGTAAAGTCCCGCGCACTCGGCGGGGAACAAATTGGCCGGGCCGTATTCGCGGCGGTTGCTGGTTTCCACGCTGCCGCCGAACTTGATGTTCAGCAGCTGCATCCCATAACAGACGCCGAGGACCGGGACATCGAAGGCCTTGAGCGCTTCGAAATCGAGGTCGGGCGCGTCCGCCTCGCTGGTGCTTTTCGGGCCGCCGGATAGAATGATGGCGCCGGGTTTGCCGATGTCGGGGAAATCCTCGATCGCGTAAAGCTTGGCGAAGTAACCGAGCTCGCGCACGCGGCGGACGATGAGCTGGGTGTATTGGGAGCCGAAATCGAGAACGGCGACGTGATTGGTATCGTGCATGGAAAAAGAGTCTTAGCTGAGAGGTTGATAGTTGGTGGGTTCCTCGGTCATGACGATGTCATGGACGTGGCTTTCGCGCAGGCCGCCGGCGGTGACGCGGACGAAATTGGCGCGCTCGCGGAGTTCGGTGATGGTGGCGGCGCCGATGTAGCCCATGCCGGACTTGAGGCCGCCCATGAGTTGGAAGATGACATCGGACAACGGGCCTTTGTAAGGGACGCGGCCTTCGACGCCTTCCGCGACGAGCTTGCCGGAGCTGTTCTGGCCGTAGCGGTCGCCCGCGCCTTTTTGCATGGCTCCGATGGAACCCATGCCGCGGTAGGTTTTGAAACGGCGGCCCTGCGACTGCACCGTCTGACCGGGGCTTTCGCGGGTGCCTGCCAGAAGCGAGCCTAACATGACGAGGTCGGCACCGGCGGCGAGCGCCTTGACGATGTCGCCGGAGTAGCGGATGCCGCCGTCGGCGATGACTTTCACGCCGTGCTCGCGGCAGACGCCGGCGACGTTTTGAATGGCGGTGAACTGCGGCATGCCGACGCCGGAAATGACGCGGGTGGTGCAGATCGATCCCGGACCGACGCCGACTTTCACGGCGCTGGCTCCGGCCGCGACGAGATCGCGCGCGCCTTGCTCGGTGACGACGTTGCCGGCGACGACCGGCACGTTGGAAAGCGCGCGGAGTTTTCCGATCACTTCCATCACGTGACGGGTGTGACCGGTGGCGGCATCGATAAACAGCGCGTCCGCGCCGGCGTCGATCAGCACGCGACCGCGGTCGAGGCAATCCGGTCCCACGCCCACGGCGGCACCGCAGCGGAGCTGGCCGTTAGCGTCCTTGGCGGCGTTGGTGAAAGTGATGCGCTTCTCGATGTCGGAGCCGGTGATGAGTCCGACGAGACGGCCGTCCGAATCGACGAGCGGGAGTTTCTCAATCCTGTTTTGATAGAGGATGCGGCGCGCTTCCTCGAGGCTCGTGTTGCCCGGCGCGGTGATCAATTTCTCACGCGGCGTCATCACGTCGGCGACGATCGCGTCGAGGCGGTCGAGGTAGCGGACATCGCGACCGGTGACCATGCCTTCGAGGTGGCCGTCGGCATTGATCACGGGAAATCCGGAGAAGCCGTTCTTCGCCATGATCGCGCGGACGTGGTCCACGGTGTCCTGCTTGCGGACGGTGTGGGGCTTCTGGATGACGGCGTTTTCCGAGCGTTTCACCCGGTAAACCATCGCCGCCTGCTCGTCGATCGGGCAGGCGCGGTGGATGACGCCCATGCCGCCCTCGCGGGCGAGGGCGATCGCCAGATCGTGCTCGGAAACCGTGTCCATGGCCGCCGAAACGACCGGAAGAAACAACGGAATACCCGCCGTGACGTGCGTGGAAAGATCCGCCTCCCCGGGCAAAACCGAGCTCAAAGCCGGCACCAGAAGCACGTCGTCAAATGAAAGTCCGAGAGAAATCTCTGCCATGGCGGAGTCAATAGAAGCGCTTTTCCGGGCGCAAGTCCGAATCCAAAAAGCGCGCGATTATGGGCTTGCACGGGCGGGGCGGGACCGGGAGTTTGGCAGGGTGATTTCGCCCGGTGCCGTTATCGCATCGGTGCTGCCGGTGTATTTACTGATCGTCGCAGGGGCGGTTTTGCGCCGGACGGGCGTGCTCCGCTCGGAGCATGACACCGGAGTGATGCGAGTGGTTTACACAGTGATGCTGCCGTGTTTCATCCTGGATAAAATCCTGGGAAGCGCGGTGCTGCGGAGCGGGTCGGTGGTGCTGTGGTCGATCGCGCTCGGGTTCGGACTGATCATGGCGGGAATCGTGATCGGGCTGGCGGTGGGCCGCTTGATCGGGCTGGAACGCGGGACCGGGATGAGGACTTTCGCGCTGAGCGCGGGCTGTCAGAATTTCGGTTTCACGGCGGCTCCGGTGCTTGAGATTTTATGGGGAACGGGCGCGCTGGCCTTGCTTTTCGTGCACAACATCGGGGTGGAAATCGCGATTTGGTCGGTGGGTATCATGATCATGAGCGGCGAGCCGGGAATTCCATGGCGGCGGCTGATCAACGGCCCGATCATCGCGGTGGTCATCGGGCTGGCGCTGGTGGCGGTGGGGTTGGACGACCAAGTGGCAGGGCCGGCAAGGAAGGTAATTTCGCTGATCGGCGTGGGGGCGTTTCCACTGGCGATCCTGATCACGGGCTGCGCGATGATGGATCTGGCGGGCACGGAAAAACCGAACTGGCGGGTGCTCGCGGGCGGCGCGCTGGTGCGGCTGATCCTCGCACCGATGGCGATTCTGGCGGCGGCGAAATTTTTCCCGCTGCCGGTGGAGCTGCGGCAGGTGCTGGTGGTGCAGGCGGCGATGCCGGCGGGGATGTCGGCGATTCTACTGGCGCGGATGTATGGCGGGCGGCCTGCGGTTGCGGTGCAAATCGTGATCGCGACGACGGTGCTCAGTTTGCTCACGCTGCCGTGGATCATCACGTGGGGGAGCGAGTGGATCGGGCTGAAAGCCTTGTTGCCATGAGCAAGCCGGATGGCATTGAATCACGAAGATGACCGACCACTCCGCCATTCTCATCGACCTCGCGCTCGCCGAAGACATCGGCAGTGGCGATGTCACGTCACTTTATTTCATCCCGGAAGAGCGCCGGGCCTGCGCGTTCGTGGCGGTGCGCAAGGACGGCGTGGTGTCCGGAGTCGAACTGGCAGCGCGGGTTTTCAGCACGGCCGATCCCTCGCTGGTGGTGGAAATCCTCATTTCCGACGGCAGCCGCGTGGCTGCCGGGGCACTGTTGATCCGGGTGGAAGGCTCCGCCCGGTCTATTTTAACCGCCGAGCGGACAGCCCTGAATTTCCTCCAACACCTCAGCGGAGTTGCCACGCTGACCGCCCGCTACGTGGAGCAAGTGAAAGGCACCCGCGCCCGGATTCTGGACACCCGGAAGACGACGCCGGGTTACCGCTTGCTGGAGAAAAATGCCGTGCGCGACGGCGGCGGCACCAATCACCGGCTCGGCCTCTACGACCGCGCGATGGTGAAGGACAACCACTTAGTCGCCGAGGGCGGAACCGAAGCGATCCAAGCGGCGATCGACCAACTCAAGTCGGACAGCCCCGGAGTCGAGGTCGAACTGGAAGCGGACAGCATTGAGCAAGTCCGGACCTTCCTCGCGATGGACGGCGTTGATTTCATTCTGCTGGATAACATGAGCTTGGAGGAATTGCGCGCGGCCGTGGAAATGCGCGGAGAACGCGGCAAACCGCAGCTCGAAGCCAGCGGCGGCGTCACTTTGGAAACGCTGCGTGAGATCGCAGAAACCGGAGTGGATT
>JBFZFJ010000329.1:0-8949 GCA_041306405.1 Verrucomicrobiales bacterium
CTTCCGGGGGCTGCGTCTCCGGTTTCTGATTGTTTAGGTCGGAATACCAATCGAATACTTTCTTTCTCAGTGCTTCGTCCGGAACCAGCCTGAGCATGTCGTCCGTAATCGAAGCTCCGTCCCGTTCCCCCTGCAACACGGATGCCACCAGAGGCGAGAGCTTGTCGATCGCATCCCCTAACTCCAGCTGTTCGCGTGCCTTTTGTCGTAATTGACAATCCCTCACCCGATTCACGTGGGAGTGAACCTCGATCCACAAATCCATCAGGGGCCTCAGATTATCCCGTGGATTTCCTTCCGGCTTGAATTCCGCGTGAATCGCGACGTAGCGGATGGCAAGAACGGGGTTTTCGATGACGCGCTTTGGCATGGAGACGGATTCCTGGTGCTCAAGCCCAGTTCGGCACGTCCAGCCGGAACTCCGGAATCCGCGCGAAGATCCAATCGCCCCCGGCGGTTTCGCCGAAAAACGCGCCGGAAACCCGCGCCCCGCGACCGACCACGTGGTAGCTGTTGTAGGAAAAATGTCCGCCCGGCTCGATCGTTGGAGTCTGCCCGACCACCCCGTCGCCCTCGACCACGGTGATTTCCCCCTCGTCCTCCTGGACCACCCACTTGCGGCCGCGGATCGTCACCGGCACCTCCGTCTCGTTGTGGATCGAGATGAAATAGACGAACGGATGCGGCTTCTCCGGCGGCGCGTCGAGGCTGGGCATATACACCACGTCGTCCACCTTCACGCGAAGGCCTTCAAGTTCCCGGATCACACCTGCCATGGCGGCCATCGTTCCGCGAGTTGCGGAGACTGCCAAGCACGAAAGCTCACGGGATTTCCCGACTGAGACAGTCGGGACACGCTCAGGATTCCAGCCAGCCGCAAGCTTGCTTCGCGAAATAAGTAAGGATCATGTCCGCGCCGGCCCGCTTGATGGCGAGCAGGGACTCGAGGACGATCGCCTTTTCATCGAGCCAGCCACCGGCGGCGGCGCTCTTGAGCATCAGATACTCGCCGCTTACCTGATAGGCGGCGACCGGCAGTGTGGTGGTCTCGCGGACTTTCGCGATGATGTCCAGATAGAGGCCGGCCGGCTTGACCATCAGCATGTCCGCGCCCTCGGCTTCGTCGAGCAGGGTCTCGCGGACGGCTTCGCGCGCGTTCGCCGGGTCCATCTGGTAGGTCTTCTTGTCGCCGTCCTTGGGCGCGGAATCGAGCGCGCCGCGGAACGGACCGTAAAAGGCGGACGCGTATTTCGCGGTGTAGCTCAGGATGGAGACTTGGGTGAAGCCCTCGCTGTCGAGCGCGTCGCGGATGGCGGCCACGCGGCCGTCCATCATGTCGGACGGGGCGACGATGTCCGCTCCGGCGCGGGCGTGGCAAAGCGCCTGCTGGCAGAGGACCTCGACGGTTTCGTCGTTGAGGATCTCCAACTCCCCTCGCCCGTCGCGCCGGACGATGCCGTCGTGGCCGTCGGAGTTGTAGGGATCGAGCGCGACATCGGTGATGACGCAGAGCGTGGGATGCGCGGCCTTGAGCGCGCGGATGGCGCGGGGGACGAGACCGTCGTCGTTGTGGGATTCCCCGGCGAGCGGCGTCTTGAGCGCTTCCTCGATTTTCGGAAAAAGCACGATGGCGGGAATTCCGAGCGCGTGGGACTCCCCTGCCTCGCGGACCAGGCTGGCCAACGACCAGCGCGTGACGCCGGGCATCGAGGCGATGGCCGTGTCTTCCGCGTCCTCGTGGAAAAACAGCGGCAGGATGAAGTCGGCGGGACTCAGCGTGGTTTCACGAACCATCGAGCGGATGGCAGGCGTGCGGCGGTTGCGGCGAGGGCGGTTCATGGGAGGAGGATGAACACTGAACATTGAACTTCAAACATTGAACGTCGAAGGGAAGAAATTGAAATTCACCTCTTTACTTCAATGTTCGATGTTGGGCGTTCGATGTTCGATGTTCGAAATAGCAATCGCGTTCGCGGCGGCGTAGTCGCGGGCGTGGGTGAGGCTGATCTGGATTTCGGTGATGCCGTTTTGTTTGGCGAACTCGGCGGCGTTTCCTTGGAGTAGAAGCTTCGGCGCGCCCGACGGATCGCGAGTGATTTCAAGTTCCAGCCACCCGGCCTGGCCGCCGATGCCGGTGCCGAGCGCTTTGGAAACCGCTTCTTTCGCGGCGAAACGGGCGGCGTAGTTGAGCGCGGATTTCTTCTGCGCCTCACAGTAAGCGCGCTCGTCCGCGGTGAACAATTTCGCGAGGAACGACTCACCATGGCGCTCGATGGCCGAGGCGATCCGCTCCACCTCGACCACGTCGATACCGATTCCGAAAATACGCATGATCAGGCTTGGTAAGCTGCCATCAGCTCCTTCATTTCCCGCACCGCGGCGGTCAGGCCGACACGGGTGGAGCGGGCGATGATGCTGTGGCCGATGTTGAGCTCGGCGAGGTGGGGAATCGTGAGGATCTGTTGGATATTCGTGTAGTTGATGCCGTGGCCGGCGTTCACCTGGAGGCTGAGATGACCTTCCTTGGCGGCGGCGATAAGGCGGTCCAGCTCGGTTTGCACGGCATCGCCGGTGGCGTTGGCGAACGCTCCGGTGTGGAGCTCGATCATGTCGGCGCAGGCCTCGCCGGCGGCTTCGACTTGTTTCAGATCCGGATCGATGAAAACGCTCACGCGGATGCCGGCGTCCTGCAGGCGGGCGATGACCATGCGGGTCTTGTCGAAACTCGCGAGCACGTTGAGGCCACCTTCGGTGGTGATTTCCAACCGGTTTTCAGGCACGAGACAAACGAACTCCGGCTTCAGTTTGAGCGCGAGTCCGACCATTTCCTCGGTCACTCCCATTTCGAGATTCAAGGGCAACTTGATTTCTTCACGGATTCGATAGGCGTCGGCGTCCTGCATGTGGCGGCGGTCGCCGCGGACATGGATGGTGAGGGAATCCGCGCCGCCGGCGAGGGCGTCGTGGCCGGCGATGACCGGGCAGGGCTCTGCGTTCGGCGAGTCCGGCGTTTTCGCGTAGCGGGCCTGACGCAGGGTGGCGATGTGGTCGATGTTGACTCCGAGAAGCAATGGCATGAGCGGAAATAGACGTTGCCCACGCCGTCGGCAAGACTCACTTGCGGTGCGAAATCACGGCGGCGCGAGCAGCGTGAATGGCCAGCACGGGATATTCCGCAGAATCCAGAACGCGACCACGATCCACACGATGGCCCAGGCTCCGGCCGCGCCCACATTCAGGCGGAATGGCAGCGGCTTGCCCCGGACCCAGCCGAGGATTTCGATCCCGATGCCGACGCACGCCAGCGGCAGCAGGACCATGCCGACCGGATTGAATCGGAACCCCTCGCCGATCCGGCCGTGCAGCGTGGCATGCGCGGCGCGGGTCATCCCGCAGCCCGCGCAATGCAGGCCGGTGAGCTGGTGGAAGGTGCAATCGGGCAGCCAAGGCAAGCCATACGGCCCCCGCTCGCGGAGGAAAAACGCCCCGCAAGCCAGGACCAGAAGCCCCAGCGCCACCCACCCTGCCCGGTCGCCACGCATCGCGATTTAACGGGAAAACACCGTCGCAACGCCCGCAAACAAGATCCACACGACAATCAACCCCAGCCAGATTCCCGCTGAGACGATGCACCAGGTTTTCGCGCTCGAAGAGGCCGCCATCGCACCCGCGATGTCACCGCGGGCTCTCAGGCCATCGACCTTCGCCGCGTAAACGATGGCCGGAATCCCGAGCGGCCAGCAGCAGAAAATCGTCACCACGATCGACTGCCACAAGTAGTTGGGAATGCTCGCCCCGCCGAGCATCGGAGCGGACGAAAACGTTGGCGGTGCGTAAGGTGAATTCACCACCGGCGGAATCACCCGAAGAGAAGCGAGCTCCGCGACATTTCCCGCCGGCCGCCAGTCCGCCATGCCATCCTTCCAAACCAAGTCCGCGGCGGAAACCTCGCCGGAAGCCAGTTTCGCGACAAGCTCCCCTTCCGAGACCGGACCGAGCTGGGTGCCGTTTTTAGAGTAATACCACTGCATGCGGGGAAATTCGTAACAGCTTGTGGCGGACTGACCATCGCAAAAACAGTTGCCACCCCGCCCCGCGCCGATACCCTCCGCCCCCATATGATCATTGCACCGAAGATCCGTGGATTCATTTGCACCACCGCCCACCCGGAGGGCTGCGCCAAACACGTCGCCGAACAGATCGCCGTCGTCAAAAGCCGCGGCCTCATCGAGAACGGCCCCAAGCGCGTGCTCGTGATCGGCTCCTCCACCGGCTACGGCCTCTCCTCGCGGATCGCCGCCGCCTTCGGTGCGAATGCCGCCACCATCGGTGTCGCCTTCGAACGCCCCGGTTCCGCCGACAGCACCGCCACCGCCGGCTGGTATAACACCCGCGCCTTCGAACTCGAAGCCGCCAAGGCCGGTCTCTACGCCCGCTCCTTCAATGGCGACGCCTTCTCGGACGCCGTGAAAAAGGAAGTCATCGACGCCGTCAAGGCGGACCTCGGCCAAGTCGATCTCGTCATTTACAGCCTCGCCTCCCCGCGCCGCACCGACCCGAAAACCGGCGAGGTTTACAAATCCGTGCTCAAGCCCGTCGGCGAGAGCTACACCAACAAGAACCTCAATACCACCACCGGCGTCGTCAACGAGATCACCATCGAGCCCGCCGAGGGCGATGACGTCGCCAACACCATCGCCGTCATGGGCGGCCAGGATTGGGAACTCTGGACCGACGCGCTGCTCGAAGCCGGCGTCCTCGCCGAGGGCTGCCAGACCGTCGCCTACTCCTACATCGGGCCCTCCATGACCTGGCCGATTTACAAAAACGGCACCATCGGCAAAGCCAAGGAAGACCTCGAACGCGTCCAACGCCTGCTCGACGAAAAACTCGCCCCGCTCCACGGCAAAGCCTGGGTCTCCGTCAACAAGGCGCTCGTCACCCAGGCCAGCTCCGCCATCCCCGTCGTGCCGCTTTACATCTCGCTGCTCTACAAGGTGATGAAAGACGAGGGCACTCACGAGGATACCATCGAGCAGATGGACCGCATGCTCCGCGACCGCCTCTATAACGGAAACCCGCAGCCCGACGAAGCCGGCCGCATCCGCGTGGACGACTGGGAAATGGCCTCGCAAGTCCAGGACGTCGTCGCCGAGCGCTGGGAACAAGTGAACACCGAGAACTTCCAACAGCTCGGAGATTTCTCCGGCTACCAATCCAGCTTCCTCCGCCTCTTCGGCTTCGGCCTCGCAGGCGTGGACTACAGCGCCGACACCGACCCAAGCGTCGGCATCCCATCGCTGGAGAAATAACAGGACTGTCGGACGCCCTGCTCCGCGTGGCCGTGCCACGTGCCTGCCACGCGCTCCAAGTGTCACCCCGCTAGGGCTGGACGACCTTGGCCCGCCCATTTGTCCGCCCGGATGGGCGGTGCGGATGAAGCGGAGATGAGAAGATGAATAGAAGCCTCCGGCGAGGCTTCCATCCAAGTCGCCCGCCGCGTCCCTGCCGGGTGCACGCGCCGTCGGATGGCGTCGGAGCGGGACGCTCCGGAGACGGTCTGGCGCGGGACGCGCCAGACACGTTCAATCGCCCGCCGCCGCAGGCCGCCGCGCTTTCAAACGTCGAAGCCGAAATGGCGCTTGGCGTTGCCGAAGCAGACCGCGCGGATGAGGCCGGAGAGCGCCTCGAAATCATCGGGCAGCTCGCCGCGGTCGGCCTCGCCGCCGATGAGGTTGCAGAGGATGCGGCGGAAATACTCGTGGCGCGGGAACGACAGGAACGAGCGCGAATCCGTGAGCATGCCGACGAAGCGCGACAGCAAGCCGGTGGCGGACAGGGCGTCGAGCTGGAGCTCCATCCCGTTCTTCTGGTCGAGGAACCACCAGCCCGAACCGAACTGGATCTTGCCGGCGACCGTGCCGTCCTGAAAGGCTCCGGTGAGACAGGCAAACAGATAGTTGTCCCGCGGGTTGAGATTATAGAGGACCATCTTCGGCATCGCCCCGGCGCTCGTCAGCGCGTCGAGATACATGACGAGTGCCGCGCCCTGGGTCGTGTCGCCGATGGTGTCGTAGCCGGTGTCGGGTCCGAGCTTGCCGGCCATCTGCGAGTTGACGTTGCGGAACGCGCCGAGGTGGAGCTGCTTGGTCCAGCCCTTGGCCGCGTCGAGCTGGCCGAAGAAGACCATCAGGTAGAACGAGAATTTTTCCTTCTCCTCCGGGGTGGCGGCTTTGCCGGCGCGGGCCCGGTTGAAGATCATCGCCGCGTCCTCGTCGGTGCAGCGCAGCGCGGGGAGACGGTCGAGCCCGTGGTCCGACAAGCGTCCGCCGGCCGCGTGGAAATCGTCATGGCGTTTTTGCAAGGCGGCCAGCAGGTCGGAGAAATGGATGATGGCCATGTCCGAAGTGGCTTCGAGTTTTTCCAACCACGGGGCGAGCAGGTCGGGGCGGTCCACCAGCAGGGCCTTATCCGGGCGGAAGGTCGGCAGGACCCGCGTGACCAGGTCCGAGGCGGCGATCCGGTGGTGGTCGTCGAGCGGATCGGCGGGATCATCGGTCGTGCCGACAACGCGCACGTCGAACTTTTTCAACAGGCCGTGGACGGAGAAGTCCGGCTCGGCGAGTTTGGCGTTGGTGCGCTCCCAGATCTCGTCGGCGGTGTCCGGGGTGAGCAGGAGGTCGATGCCGAAATAGCGCTGCAGCTCGATGTGGGTCCAGTGGTGGATCGGGTTGCGCAGGGTGTAGGGCACGGTTTCAGCCCAGGCCTGGAATTTCTCGCGCGGCGAGGAGTCGCCGGTGATCATGTTTTCGTCGATGCCGTTGGCCCGCATCAAGCGCCACTTGTAATGGTCGCCGCCGAGCCAGATGTCGGAGATGTTTTCCCAGCGGTGGTTGGTCGCGATCTCGCGGGGCGAGAGATGGCAGTGGTAGTCGATGATCGGCTGGTCTTTGGCGACTTCATGGAAGAGCCGGCGCGCGGAGCGAGAATAGAGCAGGAAGTTTTCGTCGAGGTAAGCCATTGCGGAATCATTTCACCGTGGGAACAGCCTCCGGCCAAGCGGGAAAACACGCTATTTCACCGATCACCGCCCCTCCCAACTTTCCTCGTGGTGCTCGGCAGACTTGGGTTCGAGATGGGAAATCACGCGGCCGTCGGGACGCAGCAATTCCGCGACGCTGGCCTCGATTTCCGTGGCGGCTTCGTGCGCCTCGCCCACGGTGAGATCGTCGTCGAAAACCAAGTGGAACTCGATCCAGTGGGTTCTTCCCGAGTGGCGGTGGCGCAGGTTGTGGTAGGAAAGCCCGCGCCTGGCCACCTCGGCGTCGAGCAGATCGCGGATGCGCTTCTCGAGGACGGGGTCGCTCTCGTCGAGCAGGCCGCCGAGGCTCTCGCGGATCAACTTGTAACCGACGCGCAGGATGTTGATGGCGGCGAGCATCGCGGCGAGCGGATCCCACCAGACCCAGCCGGTGGATTTGTAAAGGCCGAGGGCGACGAGCACCGCGACGCTCGACCAGACATCGGTGAGCACGTGCATGCCATTGGCGCGGAGCAGCGGCGAACCACTGCGTTTGCCCAGAGCGACGAGCGAAAGCCCGAGGACCAGATTGATGCCCGCGGCCCCCGCGGTGACCGCCAGCCCGAAGCCGAGGTTCTCGATCCGCACGCCGAAAATCATCTGCCGCACCGCCTCGTAGAAAATCAGCAGCGCCGCCGCCGAAATCATCGCGCCCTCGAAGCCCGCCGAAAGAAACGACACCTTGTCATGCCCGAAATGGTGCGTCTCGTCCGCCGGCTTGTGGGCTAGCCGCAGCGCCCAAACCGCGAAACACACCGCGAGGAAATGCACCACCGACTCCGCCGCGTCCGAGTAAATGGCGGAAGATCCGGTCACCACCGCGGCAGTCACCTTCGCCCCGAGCAGCACCACGGCCGCCGCCAGCGAGAAGTTCATCATCCGTTTTTGATCGTCGTAACTCGCCACGCAGGCAGTTTGCACGCCGGCCGGGGCATGGCAATCCCCACGAATCCTCTAATCTTTCACATCCGTGCTTGTTTTCGTTCAAAAACCAGCCATAGCCTCGCCGCCCGGCAAGTCAGATGATCTGCGAGTCCGGAATATTGACTCACATTTGCTCATGGATACGCCTCCTTTTTCTGAACTCGGGTTGCCCGATACTCTGCTCGCCGCCATTGAAACCCTCGGTTACGAGCGTCCCTCGCCGATTCAGGCCATGAGCATCCCCCCTGCCCTGCTGGGCAAGGACCTCGTCGGCCTGTCCGCCACCGGCTCCGGGAAAACCGCCGCTTTCACGCTCCCCGCCCTCGCGAAACTCGACGTCAAGGAAGGCTACCCGCAAGTGCTGATCCTCTGCCCCACCCGCGAGCTCGCGGTCCAGGTTTGCGAGGAAGTTCACCGCCTCGGCGCGAAAATGAAGGGGCTCCACGCCACTCCGGTTTACGGCGGCGCGCCGATCGACCGCCAGCTCCGCGCGCTGCGCTCCGGCGCGCAACTCGTCGTCGGAACTCCCGGCCGCCTGCTCGACCACCTCCGCCGCGGCAGTTTCGACGCCTCCCGCATCAAGATGGCCATCCTCGACGAGGCCGACCGCATGCTCGACATGGGCTTCAAGGATGAAATGGACGAGCTGCTCGCCGCGCTCCCTCCCGACCGCCAGACGCTGTTCTTCTCAGCAACGATGAATCCGGGTGTTTCCCGCCTGATCCAGAAATTCGGCAACAGCCCGGAAGTCATCCAGATCGAGCAAAAAGCCCGCACCGTTTCCACGGTCGAACAATCCTATTTCGAAGTCCGCCAGCGCTCCAAAGTCGAGGTGCTTTCCCGCATCCTCGACATGAACCCGCCGCGCCTCGGCATCGTCTTCTGTAATACCAAGCGCTCCGTCGACGAATGCACCGAAGACCTCGTCAATCGTGGCTACGCCG
>JBFZFJ010000330.1:0-4235 GCA_041306405.1 Verrucomicrobiales bacterium
AAACTCCGCCGCGAGTTCTCCTTCTCGCTGCGCGACACCGGCCTGACCAAGCTCAACGAGGACATCGTCGTCCCCCGCTCCAAGCTCGTCGAGCTCGTCACCTTCGCCCGCCAGCTGGAAAAGGAAACCGGCATCCCGATCGCCTGCTTCGGTCACGCCGGAGACGGCAACATCCACACCAACCTGATGGTGAAAAACTACGAGGACCCGGAAACCCGCGACCGCGCCGATGCCGCGCTCGACCGGCTTTTCACCTGGGTTCTCGCTAACAACGGGGCCATCACCGGCGAGCACGGCGTGGGCCTCGCCAAAAAGCCCTGGATCCGCCAGGCCCTCGGCGAGGTTTCCTTCGCCACTCACCGCGCCCTCAAAAGCGCCCTCGATCCTAACGACATCCTCAATCCCGGCAAGTTCCTGGATTGAGCGCCTACCCGCGGGACCCGTGATTTCCGCGCTTGGTGCTTGGAATCAACCGCGGCGGCGGGTTTCCTTGGCGGCGATGAAACGACCGGCACCGCACTGGCAGATCTTGATGGCGCTGGGACTGGCGACGGCCACCGCGCTCGCGTTCCGCGGCTTGTTTGCCGGCGCGGCGGAACACTCGGCTTCCGGGCGGTTCATCCATGGCACGCTCGAAACCAGCCGCTTCATCGGCGGCTTGTTCATGCAGGCGCTGAAGATGATCATCGTGCCGTTGATCGTCACCTCGGTGGTATCGGGAATCGCCAGCCTGCAAGGGGTGAAGGGCCTCGCCCGGCTCGGGCTCAAGACGGTTACGTTCTACGCGGCGTCGTCGCTTGCGGCGATTCTACTCGGCCTGCTGCTGGTGAACCTGATCCAGCCGGGCATCGAAAACGGCCGGCCTAACGAAGTGATCCGCCAGGCCTTCGAGGAAGGGGCCGCGCGGGCGAGCGAGAAAGACCTCGCAACCGTCACGGGTGCCGGCCGCCGGGAAGCCACCGATTTCCTCGAAATCTTCCGAACGATGCTGCCCGAGAACGTGGTGGCCGCCGCCGCGGACAACGGCCAGATGCTCGGCGTCATCGTGTTCAGCCTCCTCTTCGCGCTGGCCATCACCCGCCTGCCGGAAGCGGAAATGCGGACCATCCGCGAGTTCTTCCAAGCGGCCAACGACGCGATGATCGTTCTAACCCAATGGGTGATGGCAGTCGCGCCGGTCGGCGTTTACGCGCTGATCCTGCCGATCGTTTACGGGACCGGGGCGGAACTCTTCGTCCACCTCGGCAAGTATTTTGTCACGGTGCTTCTCGGATTGGGCCTGCATTTGCTGGTCGTCCTGCCGCTGGTGCTGCGCTTCATCGGACGGGTCAGCCCGCTGGCGCATTTCAGGGCGATGAGACCCGCCTTGCTGATGGCGTTTTCCACCGCGTCGTCGTCCGGCACGCTGCCGGTGACCTTGCGCTGCGTGCGGGAAAACGCCGGAGTCTCGCAGCGAGTGTCCAGCCTCACCGTGCCGCTCGGCGCCACGGTAAACATGGACGGCACCGCGCTCTATGAATGCGTGGCGGTGATCTTCGTGGCGCAGGTGATGGGCGTGGAGCTCGGCGTGGGCGCGCAGTTCTTCATCGTGGCCGCCGCGCTTCTAACCAGCATCGGGGTCGCCGGCATTCCGTCCGCCAGCCTGGTGGCGATTTTACTGATTCTGAAAAACTGCGGGATCCAAGGTGCGGAAACCGCGGTGGTCGCCCTGCTCTCGGTGGACCGCCTGCTCGACATGAGCCGCACCGCGGTGAACGTCTTCAGCGACTCCTGCGCCGCGGTGATCATCGCGAAATCCGAGGGCGAGGACGTCCTGACAGGGAATCCCGCGCAGGCGGCTGGCGGCACGGGGACCTGAGTCCCCTATCAAACCAGCGGGTCACCTCGGGCGGGTCATATTCTCCGGCGTCAGCAGGTCGTCGAGCTGCTCCTTGCTGAGCCAGCCCTTTTCCAGCACGAGGCTGTAAACGCTGGCACCCGTGTCGAGCGCCTCCTTGGCGATGGCGGCACTGCGCTCATAGCCGAGCACCGGATTGAGCGCGGTGACCAGCCCGATGGAATTCTGCACATACGCGAGGCAGCGCTCGCGGTTCGCCTCGATGCCCGAAATGCAGCGGGTGTGCAGGGCGATGGCGGCGTTTCTCAGCAGCGTGAGTCCGAAGAACAGATTGAAGGCGATGATCGGCTCGGCCATGTTGAGCTCCAACTCGCTCGCCTCACAGGCCATCGAGATGGCGACGTCCGCGCCGATGATCTGATAGCAGACCTGGCTGACCATTTCCGGGATCACCGGATTCACCTTGCCGGGCATGATCGACGAGCCCGGCTGCATGGCGGGCAGGCGGATTTCATAGAGTCCGGCGCGCGGGCCCGAGGAAAGCCAGCGGAGGTCGTTGCAAATCTTGGAAAGCTGCACGGCGGCGGTTTTCATCGCGCCGCTCATCAGGGAAAACGGGCCGCTGTCCTGGGTGGATTGCACGAGGTTCTCCGCGATCCTGACCGGCAGCCCGCTCACGCCACTAAGATGCATGGTGCAAAGTTCCGCGTAGCCCGGCGGACTGTTGATGCCGGTGCCCACGGCGGTGGCACCCATGTTGATGTCGAGGAACTCCTCGGCCGCCCGCTCGATGTAGCGGATGCCGTCCTTGATGGTGGAGGCATAGGCCGCGAACTCCTGGCCGAGGGTCATCGGCACGGCGTCCTGGTTTTCCGTGCGCCCCATTTTCAAAACATCGGCGAACTCCCCGGCCTTGGCGACGAGCGCGGCTTGCAGCTCGCGGAGAGCGGAAGTGGCGTCGCGCATCGTTAAAATGACACCGAGCTTGATGGCGGTGGGATAGGCGTCGTTGGTGGATTGCGAGCGGTTGACGTCGTCGTTCGGGTGAAGGAATTCGTATTGGCCCTTGCGGTGACCGAGGATTTCGAGGGCGCGGTTGGCGATCACCTCGTTGGCGTTCATGTTCGTCGAGGTGCCGGCCCCGCCCTGGATCATGTCGATGATGAAGTGCTTGTGCCACTTCCCGGCGATGATCTCGTCACAGGCGTCTACGATGGCGTCGGCGCGCTCGGGCCTGACCACGCCGAGGCCCTTGTTCGCCATGGCGGCGGCCTTCTTCACATAGGCCAGGCTGCGCACGAAGTGGCCGAAGTGGTGCAGCGGGATGCCGGAAATCGGGAAATTCTCCATCGCGCGCAGCGTCTGCACGCCGTAGTAGGCGGTGTCCGGCAGCTCGCGCTCGCCCAGCGAGTCGTGCTCCTTGCGCCACGTCGCGACCACCGGGGAGACGCCTGACACGAGGTGCTCGTTGGCCGCTTGCAAGCGCGCGCTCAACCGCAGGGCGACATGACCGACCATGCGATAGAAAACCTCCGGCTGCTCCGCGCGAATTCGCTCGAAGACCGCCCTCGGAATCAACCAGACCCGGACATCGGTGAGCGCGACCGCGGACGCCGAGTGCGGAAGATCGCCCAACAGAACCCCTTCGCTGAAAGCACTGCCGCGAGTCAGCGTGGCCAGGCGCGTGGTGCTGCCATGGTTTCCCCTGACGATTTCGATTTCACCCTCCTCGACGATTCCCATCCACAGCCGGGGCGTGGATTCGTGGAAAAGACAGCTGCCCGCCGGATAGAAACACGACGCCCCCTCCCCCATGATGGCGGTCAGTTCGCCGGCTTCGATCGCCATGGTCTCTGCGAGGCGTGTGATGCGCTTCTTGGAAAAAATCGGTTCGTCTTGCTGGGTCATGGGACTTGATCTGGAAACCTAAGGTCATGATGCAAATTCGCCAGAGGAAAAGCCCGGTCGCGGACAATCCAGACGCCTTGGACCACCTCCTACATTTCAAAACGGCACATCCCCCGCCAATTTCCGCGCTTCTTCCGCCACGCGCGCCGCGTGGCTGTGGCGTCTCGCCGCAGACCGTCTCCGGAGCGTCTCGCTCCGGGTCTTTTTCTAAAACGGCGAGCTTCCCCTTTCGCGCGGAGGCGATGGAACCGTAGTGATCTGGGTCGAAAATCCACCTTTCGCAACGCCTTAACCTTTGGTAGGCTTTCACCATGGTGAATCTTGAAGAGTTCAAGGAACAAGCTGCAGCATTGCCTGTTGAGCAGAGAGCGTCATTAGCGAGCTTTCTGCTCCACTCGCTGCCCGAGCCGGGTTATGACGTTTCTAATGAGGAAGTGGCCGAGAGACTCCGCCAAATGAAATCGGGTGAGGTCAGCACTATTTCCATGGG
>JBFZFJ010000331.1:0-2898 GCA_041306405.1 Verrucomicrobiales bacterium
TCGGCATGCCGTGGCACGAGGACGGGGAGCGCCTCCGGATTCGCCTCGCGGATCGCCGCCGCGATGAACGCGTCCTCGCCCGCATGCGTGCTGGCTGCCAGCACGACGGGACGGTTAGGTCCGAAGGCGTCGAGCATTTCCTGGAATTCCGGGCGGCGGTTCGGGCGTGCGCCGCTGGCGGGATCGAATTTCAGGCTGCCGGTATGGTGGATCTTTTCCCGGGCGATACCGAGCGTCTGCCAGATCGCGGCGTCCTCGGCTTCCTGGATCGCGACGGCGTCGAGCAGCCGATAGATCGGGCGCAGCCACCCGGCGAATTTCACGAACCGGCGGGCCGAGCGCGGCGACATGCGGGCGTTGACAAGGCGAACGGGAATGTCCCGGCGCTCACATGTTAGCAACAAGTGCGGCCAGACCTCGGCTTCGATGAGGACGATCTGGGATGGCTCGAAGCGATTCAGATAGCGGCGGATCATCGACGGGAAATCCAGCGGCGCATAGGTGACGCGCAGGCCGGGAATGGCGGCCTCGGTGGCGACGGCGTGGCCGGTGGCGGTGCCGGTGGCGAGCACGAAGCGGCGTCCGGGCTCGCGGACTAACCACTCGCGGATGAGCTTGAGCGCGAGCATCGCCTCGCCGACGCTGACGGCATGGAAATGGACCGCGCCGCACGGCTCGTATTCCAGCGGGGTGGTGTAAATCGCCGCGCGCTCGCCAAGCCGGGTGCCGAAGCCGCCGCGGCGGAGCATTTTCACCAGCCAACCGGGAAACGCCGCGATGAAGAGCAGCGGCAGGAGCATCCGGTAGATCGTGAGTGCGGGGAAGAGGCGCATTGGGAGATGTTTTTTGATTTACCGCTTTTGCTCCAGCGATGCCAGGCTCGCGGCTTTGCACGTGTTACAGAATTCTCCGGTCTCCTTGTCTACCGTCACGATGCTGGACTCGGCGTCTTGCATGACGCAAGCCGCCTGCGGACAGTGGTCCAAACTGAGGACGTGACCGACTTCGTGCACGGCCACCTTTGCAAGGCGACTGCGGAGTTTGTCTTCGTTGGCACCGCGTGCGCCGAGGCGGAAGGTCGAGACCACGCAAGCGCGTCCGCCCAATTGTCCCAGCCCGAAAACGCCCCAATCGGGATGCTCGTCCTTGGTGGTTGAAATATCCCTGGAGGTAATCCCGACGATGATCTGATACTTCGCGTCTGCTTTTCGGTTCAGGAAATCCAGGATCTTTTCAGCCCGATAGCGGCTGCGGGGGGCATACCAGGCTTCAGGGGGAAGTGGCAGGACAGGTAGGATCTCCACCGGCAGGCCGTATGCTTTCTCCAGGCCTTTCTTCATGCAATCCAAGCGCTCCTTTTTCACCAAATCCAAAGGTTGGACGGCGATCACCAGCGGGGGGGCTTCGGCGAAGGCCCGGAGCGAAATCAAAAACAGCGGGAGAATGTGGGAGAATCGCATGGTGACCGGTTCTAACTGGCTGAGTAAAGCAGGATCGCGCTGCTGCCGTATTCGCGGCGTTCGACGAGGGTGAAATCCTCCGCCTCGGGCGATTTCTGGTGGGAGGAGACCTCCGCGACCAGCCAGCCGCCGGAGGCGAGGCGGGGCGGCAGCAGGCGGCTTTTGAGGAGGTCGGTGACGTGGTCCTTGTCGCCGTGGTATTTCCAATACGGCGGATCGGCGAAGATGAGATCGTAGGTGGCGGGGTCGCGCTTGAGGAAGGCGGCGACTTCGGATTTCACGGCGTGGCCGCCGTCGAGCCGGGCTTTTGCCAGGTTTTCGGTGATGACCTTCACGGCTTGGCGGTGTTCATCGACGAAGGTGCAGGCGGCGGCGCCGCGGCTGAGGGCTTCGAGTCCGAGGGCGCCGGAGCCGGCGAAAAGGTCAAGCACGCGGGCGTTTGCCACCCGCTCGCCGAGGATGGAGAACAGCGCCTGGCGGACGAAGTCGGTGGTCGGCCGGGCGACGGCGGTGGGGACTTTGATGGCGATGCGCCCGGCTTTTCCGGCGATGATTCTCATGAGAGGGGTGGCTTAGTTTTTCAGGTTCACGACGGGGCCGTCCTTGCCCAGGCGGAGGAAAAGCTGGCTGATGTTGCCGAAGGCTTCCAGATCAAAGGCGGTGCGCTGCGGGGTGGCAAGCGGCGTGAGAGACGGCGCGGCGAGACGCGGAAAGATCCGGCTGATCATGGCGGTCGCGGATTCCGGGGCGGCGACCAGGCGGGCGGCTCCGGCGGCGCGGCCGTCGGCGAGGAGCGCGGCGTTTCCTAACAAGGATAACTCGTCGCCGATCAACCGCGCATCGACACAGGAAATCGCGCCGCCGCGCAGGACGGTGACGGCGCTGCCGCGGTCGAACTTGGTTTCACGGTCGGCGACGCGGATGGCAGGGGCGACGGACTCGGCGATCAGGTCGCCCTGCCAGGTGCCGGGGGCTAGCAGAAGTCCTCGGAAGCGGGCGTTGGCGGCGATGGCTTCGGCGGTTGCCTGGCTGTCGAAGGGCAGACGAACCGCGGCAAGCGCCTGTCGCGGAAGCTGGGCGTCGATCTGGATGGGCAGGCCGCTGAAGCTGGCGATCCTGCCGGCGAGGATCAACTTGTAGCCGGCGATTTCGGTTTCGAGGGGCTTCAGGGAAAGCAGCGGATAGGTCCAGTCCAGCTGCGCGGCGAGGTTGCGGGCCAGTTCGTTGCCGAAGGCGGAAACCGAGTCGATCTTGAGAGCGGCCTGTGCGGGATCTCCGGCGATGGGGACGGAGCCGGTGATTTTGGAAATCTCTATCAAGGTGCGGTGCGAGCCGGCGTGGAGCACGGTGAACGAGGCGTTTTTCAGGTGCAACCAGCCCGTCGGTTGTGAGGGTGGAGCCGGCGGTTTTGGCGGGGAAACCGCGGCTGGCGGAGTTG
>JBFZFJ010000332.1:0-16090 GCA_041306405.1 Verrucomicrobiales bacterium
GCCTCACCCCGCATCGCAAGGGCCAGGCTCCGGTAAACAAACACCGCGCACAGCGCCAGCGCGGAGACTCCGATCCATCGCGACGAGAAACGAAGTCCCGCCCGTTGCTCGGCGAAAAACACGCGGGCACCCGACCCCAGGAAAATGATGAAAATCGATGATGCGAACAAAACCCGGACGGACAACCGGTCATCTGCCAGCAAGAACCAAAGATACCCGGCAAACAACGGGCAGGAGAAAACCAGAGGCCATTGGTGCCGGACTTTCCGCCCCATGAAAGCACACGCGCCATAATAGAAGCAGGCCCCCGCTGCGAAATTCATCAGCGTCGGAATCGCCTTCGTCACCCATGGCGCGTCGACCACGAATCGCAGCGTCAGGAAAACCATTCCCAAGCCATTGAGAAGTGCGCTCACCCCCCAAAAGGTTGCTCCAGCCATCTTCCGGTTAAAGACCCTGACCACCAAAAACGCCACGGCCTGAAAGAGGCTGATCACGCCTGCTACAATTGAAAGGGTTTTTAAATCCATGGGCGACGCCCTGATAACGGTTCCTGATCCCAAGTCAATCAAGGGAATTCACGGCGATCCGTCCACACCATCTTGTGGTGGAGCCCAAGGGGCCGCGAAATTGGCAGGAACGGCCGCACGACTGGATCTGCCACCGGAAAGAGCCTGAGCCTTCCCACCGAGGCCGCGGGGAGAGTGGTTCCGTTTGCGGTAAAGCAGCAAGATAGAGGTAGGCGCTTGCGAGGTTCCCATCCTTGGTCCCGTGCTCACCACTCGAATTCGCAGCCGATGCCGAAGCCGCGCGCCGGGGCGACCTGCCCCGAGACCGGCAGGCCCTGCGGCGAGTTGTCAAACCGCGCGAGGGCGTATTCGTCATCGAGCAGATTGGTGCCGAAGAGATAAACGCTGGCGTGCTCCCATGAGTAGCCGAGACGAGCGGAAAGCAGGCTGCGGGTCTCAATCGCGGTCACCCGCGGGCTGGTCGGATCGGTGTAGGTGTCGTCCGCCCACGAAAAGAGCAGGCTGGCGAAAAATCCCGAGGCGTGGTGATAGGAGGCGCTGAGCGATGCCGTCCATTCCGGCGCGTTGGGGAAAGGCTGGCCGGAGCGGTCCACGCCGTCGATCAAGAGTTCGTCAAACCCGGTGTGGAGCCAACCAAGGGTGCCGGTGATGACCAGCGGCTCGCAAGGTTGCCAGCGGGCTTCCACTTCACTGCCACAGCGCCGGGATCGGGCGGCATTGGCGACGTAGGAATCGATCGTTGCCACGCCGCCGGGGGAACTGAAGTTGATTTGCTGGTCATCCATCCACGAATAAAAAACGGCTGCGGAGAGCGCGACCGAGGCGTGGGGGTTGAAACGGCCATAAAGTTCCAGATCCCACGCCTGTTCCGGATCATAGGGCTGGGTGCTGCCCAAGCTGGGCGCGTAGCTGACGCCGCCGCCGCGGTAGCCGCGGGACAGCTGGAGCCCCAGAGCCTGTTCCTCCCGGGGCCGCCACGCCAGGCCGAGCTGGGGCAGCAGCGCGCTGTCCGCGCTGTCGGCGGCGGACTTTGTCTCCGGCCCTGATCCAAGGGTCGCCGCGGCGTGCAGCGCGCGCTGTTCGTGATTGAGCCGGAGCCCGCCGGTGAGGTGGAGGTTGTTCACGAACTCCCAGTCGCCCCGGCCGTAAAGCGCCAGCACCCGCACGTCTTCCTGCCCGAGGCTGCGAAAGGGCGAGCCTGCGGGCATCGGCGCGATGCCGATGCCAGTGTAACCCAGATCGTAGCCGCTGGCTTCGAAATAGCCGCCTGCCAGCCATTGGAACGGCCCTTCATCGCCGGCGAGGCTCAGGTCCTGGGTGAAGCGCAGCTCGTTGATGGCTCCGTCCGCAAACCATGCCAGGATCGCCGTTTCATCGAGATCAACGCGGGGGTCCACATCGAGTCGCTGCAGGGAGGTGGTGGATTTGAACTCCAGATCGCGGGGCAGCGCCAGGCTCGCGTTGAGGATGGCGGCGGCGCGCCGGGCCGGGTAGGACGGATGGAGGTTGAGCGAGGTCTTGCGGTCGAACAAGTCAAAGCCGGAGACGGCTCGTGCGTTGGCGAAGGGATTGCCGCGCGACTGGTCGTAAACCATGGCCAGGTCATAGCACGCGTCGCGGCTTTTCCGCGGATTCCACAACAAGCGTGCCTGATAGCGGTCGCGGCGGGTCGCTCCGAACGAATCGTCGCCGTCGAAAAGGTTCGTGACGTCGCCACCGCCTTCACGATGATAGGCGGAAATCCGCAGGGCCAGCTCCTCGGGCCGCAGGACAAAGTCCTGGGCCATGCCGCCGCGGAAGACGTGGTCGGTGGCGGCTTCCAGCAGCGCCTTGCCGTCTCGGGAAAAAGCCGGCCGGGCGGTGCGGAGCAGCAGCGCCCCGCCAAGGCCATTGGGCCCGGGGGAGAGAAACTGCGGCCCTCGCAGCAATTCGACGCTCTCCATGTCCCACAGCACCGGCGGCAGGTAGCGCAGCGTCGCGACAGAAAGCGGCGCGCCGTCCTCCATCACCGTGAGCAACGGATTGGATGCCGTGCCGACCGAGTAGAACAGACTGTCCTGGTTCAGGCCGCGGACACTGAAGGTGCCCACCGTTGGATTTCCGCCGTAAGCTCCGGCGACCGTGGCGAAGAGATCCTGATAACTGCCCTGCGCGGCGGGCAAGGCCGCCAACGAGGCGGCATCGATTCGAAGATGGTTGCCGGGCGGGATTTCCGATTCGTCGCGCGATTGCTCGCCGGTGACCGTGAGCGGAGCGAGCACGACGGACTGGGCGCATAGCCCACAAGGAACAAGCACGGTGCAAAGAGTGATGGTGCGGCGGACGCGCATCGGAAATGATTCCATGCCCCCCTGATGCCGTGCTCGATAGCAGCGGGAAGGCCGCCGGCAGTCCGTCCCTGACGGGAGAGACCTCTGGAACCGCGGCCCGGGGATATTAAGGAGTGTTGTCTTAATGCAGGAGTCGGACGCAGGCCAAAAACAATGCCAGGAATTTGCTTTGGGCGGAGACTCCTGAGACAGCCGTGGACCGGAACGAAAGGCGGGAAAAGGGTTGATCGGGAAGAGGTGGATTCGGGTGAAGCTGAAACACTGAAAACTGAACGCGCAGGGAGCGCTAGCGAATATAAAAAATGGCAGTGAAAATCTTTGTCTGCAACAGGCCGCCCAACCCGGTCCGGCTGACCGGCGGCGAGCTTGAGAAATGCCGCGGCCGTCCTCTTCCCGAAATCTTCCACCTCTTCGCCGACACCGCCTGCCGCAAGCTCCGCGCCGCCGGCAACGTCGGCGATTGCGCCTCCCCCCGGCGGAGCAAAACATCCCGGATGCCAGCCGCCAGCGCGCCTCTCCTCACCCGCCGCCCGGCTGCCGCCATTTCCCCGGACTCGGCAAGTCACGCCGGCGGAACTCAGAGCAACGGGCAGGCGCTTTTCCGGATGAAATCCACCTGTTGCCCGCCCTGCCCAAGTCCTGGACGGCCAGCGGCAGCGCCACCGGACTGCGGGCGAGGGCGGCGATTCGAGAATCGCTCTTTTGTCCTTCGTGCTCTTCGTTTCCCGAATCTGATGAAATATTTGGTCTTTATTTGTTTGAATGTATCGTTTAAAGATACTTTATCGTGCCGATCAAGCATCTATTTTCGCTGCCGTCCTCATCGCCCCTGATTTCTCATGGGCAACTCAAGGACGCGTTGGCAGCTTATGGGAATCCGCGGATGAAGGTGTCCCGGATGCTGGCGGCGGGAGAATTGATCCCTCTGCGCCGTGGGCTCTATTTGCGCGACCGCACGGTCAATCCGCTCGCCTTGGCTCCTGCGATCTACGGGCCGTCCTACGTCAGTTTCGAGTCCGCGCTGGCATGGCACGGCTTGATTCCCGAGCGGGTGGAGGAAGTCGTTTGCGCCACGCTCAAGAGGCCGATGGAATTTGAAACTCCGGCGGGCCGCTATCGCTATCGGCATGTCCCGGTCCGGGTTTTCTCAATTGGGATCGAACGGGTGGAAGATCCGTTGCTCCCGTGGCTGCTGGCTTCTCCGACGAAGGCGCTTTGTGATTCCGTGGCCCAAGATGCCTCGATCCGCTCGCAAAAGGATGTCCGTGCCTGGCTGGAAGCGATACGCATCGAGGAGCTTCCACCGCTCGACCAGGATCAACTCGCCGCCTGTGCCGCGAATTATGGGCGACCCGCCGTGCGCCACCTCGCCCGTTATTTTCAGAAAATCCAGACGCCATGATCCATCCCGCGCTCGCCCATTGCTTCGAGCAGAGCGCTCTGGGTCCGTGGCGACGCCCGGTTGATTTCATCCGCGAGCAGGATGTCGGTGAAAACCGGGCCGGGATGGAAACGGAATTCCTGGGAGCGCGGGTCGAACACCGAGATGCCGAGAATATCCGAGGGCAAAAGGTCCGGCGTGAACTGCACGCGCTTGAAAATCGCGCCGCTGATGGCTTTGGCGATGGCTTTGGCGAGAGTGGTTTTTCCGGTTCCCGGGAAATCTTCCAACAGGACGTGGCCGCCGGAAATCATGCAGGCCAAAACCCGGCGGACCACTTCGGGTTGACCGCGAACGACAGAACAAACGGCGGTTTCCAAGCGGGAAGCGGTGGCGGGGATACTCATGAGTTGCAGTGGATTCCAACCTGCCAGAATCCGTGCGTCGAGGTATTGCTGACGAACGGGCTCACAGCCCTTTCGCCAGTTCGTGGACCAGTTTTGGGCCTTGATAGATGAACGAGGTGTAAATCTGCACCAAGCAGGCGCCGGCTTGGATTTTCTCCCGGGCGTCTTCAAGTGAGGAAATCCCTCCCACGCCGATGATCGGGATGCGGGAGCCGAGGTGGCTGGAAAATGCCCGCAAGGTCGCCGTGCTTTTTTCGAAAACCGGCCGCCCGGATAGGCCGCCCGCTTCCGCCGCCCGCGGGTGGTTGGCCACGAGGTCGCGGTCGAGCGTGGTGTTGGTGGCGATGAGGCCATCCAGTCCGCCGTCGAGGAAAACCTGCGAGAGTTCGCGGATGTGAGTTTCATCGAGATCCGGGGCGACTTTAAATAGCAGCGGAACCTGCTTGCCGTGCTCGGCGGCGAGTTTTTGCTGCTCCTTTTTGAGAACGTCCAAGAGTCGGGCGCTAGCCTCCGCGCCTTGGAGGTCGCGCAGGCCGGGCGTGTTCGGCGAGGACAAATTCACCGCCACGTAGTCGGCCACCGGGTAGGCCTTGCGCAGGCAGATTAAATAATCGTCCGCCGCGTTTTCATTGGGCGTGTCCTTGTTTTTCCCGATGTTGAAACCGACGATTCCTTGAAACGATTTCGACGCACGAACGTTTTCGACACCCACGTCAATGCCGGGATTGTTGAAGCCCATACGGTTGATGATAGCCTCCTGTTGGATCAAGCGAAACAGTCTGGGTTTCGGGTTTCCCGCCTGCGGACGCGGGGTGATCGTGCCGATTTCAATGCAGCCGAAGCCCAGGCGGCCGAGCGCGTCGATTGTGTTTCCCTCCTTGTCCAAGCCAGCGGCGAGACCAACGCGGTTAGGGAATTTCAAGCCCATCACTTCCACCGGCGCGCTGAATTCGTCATCCGGTGAAACCAAGCCCAGCAAGCCGGTCTTTTCCGCGATCCGCAGGGCGGCCATGCTGACGTGATGGGCGACTTCCGCATCCAGGCGGAACAAGACGGAGCGGGCGAGGGGATACATTGCGTCGAACACGGCCGAAAATTGATTCAAGTCCGCCAGCTTGTCGAATCTCTCATGCGTCAAAATGGCACTAGCCGTGCGGAAAATGCGGCGAGCGTAAGTTTTGTCGCAGCCACAAATTAAAAATTCATTGATTTCAAGTGACTTGCGATTCTTGAGGAGCCGGGAACGCGAATTGCTAAGACCATGGCATTCCTCTGGGAGTCGTCCTGAACTTTTATCAAGTATTCACAATGAATTCACTTTTTCTGAAAAAAAGGGAATAAATGAGCACGGGCGTCGTTTAACAAGCAACAACAACCCCATCTTATTATGGCCTACGAATCAGACAGCAGCCTTAAACTCTACTTACGGGAAATTTCCAAAACGCCTCTTCTCACCGCTGAGGAGGAAGTCGTTCTCGCGGATCGCATCCAAAAGGGCGATGCCGAAGCCCGTTCCCACATGATCCGCGCAAACCTGCGCTTGGTCGTGAAAATCGCCCAGGATTACGCCAACTACGGCATGCCCGTGACTGACTTGATCTCCGAGGGCAACATCGGCCTGATGAAGGCGGTAGAGCGATTCGACCCTGAAAAGGGCGGAAAACTCTCCACTTACGCGGCTTGGTGGATCAAACAGTCGATCAAGCGCGCCTTGGCCAACCAGTCCAAGACGATTCGCCTGCCCGTCCACATGGTCGATAAAATCGCCAAAATGCGCCGGATCGCGGCGATCCTGACGGAAGCGTTGGGTCGCGAGCCGACTGACGAGGAACTGGCTGATGAAGTTGGGCTGCCTCATCGCAAGCTCGCCTTGCTCAGGCAGGCTTCCTATCGCCCGACCTCGCTGGACGCTCCGATCAACGAAGGTGAAGCCACCGAGTTCGGCGAAGTCATCAGCGACGAGCGTGCAGTGAGCCCGCTGGACATGCTTTCCGACAAGAACCTCCACGGCGAGCTCGACGGTTTGCTCTCGGTTCTCGACGAGCGTGAACGCCGGATCATCGACGAGCGTTTCGGTCTCAACGGCAAAAAGGCACTGACCTTGGAAGAAGTCGGGCGTGAATTCGGGGTGACCCGCGAGCGCATCCGCCAGCTTCAAAACTCAGCGCTCACCAAGATGCGGCGCGCCCTTCGCAAGAAGGAAAAGCCGCTTCCAAAGCCGATCATCGGCGATTTCCTGGAAGCTTGATTGTGTGATGTGTGTGACCGCGGCGGGCTTCCCGCCGCGGTTTTTTATTCTCATGGGTCCGCGTTTGGCGCAGCCTCCGGTTTTCAGCACCGCGAATTTCAAATTTCATCCCAATGCCCCCTCCTCAAAAAGGCTACAAAGTCATCAATCACCGAGACGTCCAATACCGCTGGATCATGCAAAACCGCCGCGGAACGAACGAGCTGGTGATCGAGGCCAGCGCGCCGGTGAACGGACAGAACCTGATTGCCGAGCTGCCGCGGATTGTCAGTTACGACATGGTCACCGCGGCGATTGACTTCGGGAACGCGAACGGCTGGAAGCCGAACGATTCCGGGCCGGTATTCCGTTGCAAGTGGGCGCGGAAGACGTTCGTGATCGAGGAGGCAGGATGAACGTCGGGTGAACCTGAAATCTTGTCCGGACTGGCCTGTGTAAGATCCCCGGCAGAACCATCGTTTTTGCTTTATTCCGGTGGCGCGTTGCCGCCATCATCCACACACCCAACCACCAACTCAAATCATGTCACGCCCCGTCACACTCTTCACCGGCCAGTGGGCCGACCTCCCACTCGAAAAACTCGCCCCGCTGGCCTATGAAATGGGCTACGACGGCCTTGAGCTCGCCTGCTGGGGCGACCACTTCGATGTCGATGCCGCCGCCACCAGCAAGACCTACGTAAAGGAGCGTTGGGAGCTCCTCGCCGACCACGGCCTGACTTGTTACGCGATTTCCAGCCACCTCGTCGGCCAAGCAGTTTGCGATCTCATCGACGAGCGCCACAAGGCGATTCTGCCGCCGGATGTCTGGGGCGACGGCGATCCGGAAGGTGTCCGCAAACGCGCCGCCAAAAAGATGATCACCACCGGCAAGGCCGCCCGCGCGTTTTTCAACGCCAAGCCCGACCGCAACGGCAAGGACGAGTTCCCGGCCGTGGTCAACGGTTTCACCGGCTCCTCCATCTGGCACTCGCTCTACGCCTTCCCGCCGACCTCGCAGGCGTATTATGAAAAAGGCTTCAAGGACTTCGCCAAGCGCTGGCTGCCGATCCTCGACGCGTTCGACAAAGTCGACGTGAACTTCGCGCTCGAAGTCCATCCGACGGAAATCGCCTTCGACATCGCCTCCGCCCAGCGCGCTCTGGCGGCTGTCGGAAACCACAAGCGTTTCGGCTTCAACTACGACCCGTCCCACCTCGGCTATCAGGGCGTGGACTACGTGAAGTTCATCCGCGACCTGGGATCGCGGATCTATCACGTCCACATGAAGGACGTCTGGTGGAACCACGGCGACGGCAGCGTCGGCGTGTTCGGCGGTCACACGGATTTCGGCGACTCGCGCCGTTTCTGGGACTTCCGCTCGCTGGGGCACGGCGACATCGAGTTCGAAGACATCATCGTCGCGCTCAACGATGTCGGCTATAAAGGCCCGCTCTCGGTCGAATGGGAGGATATCCGCATGGACCGCGTTTACGGCGGGGAGGAAGCCGCGGCCTTCGTCCGCAGCGTGGATTTCCCGACGAACAGCGTCGCTTTCGACGCGGCTTTTGACAAGTCGAACCACTAAGATTCAAGGGGTGATACAGGTCTCGATGCCTGTATCACCCTCGCGGATTCACTTCCTTGAGATCGTGGATCAGCTGCGCCAGATCCTCGATGGAGTAAATATCGTGGTGGGGCGGGGGAGAAATGAGTTGGACGCCCGGCTGGGTGTTTCTCAAGCGAGCGATCAAAGCGTTCACTTTATGTCCGGGAAGCTGGCCGCCCTCGCCGGGCTTGGCTCCCTGCGCCATTTTGATTTCCAACTCGCCGGCATTCACCAGGTAATAAGCGGAAACTCCGAAACGACCGGAAGCGACCTGCTTGATGTAAGAGCGGGCGAAATCGCCGTTCGGGTAAGGCTTGTAGCGGACGGGATCCTCACCGCCCTCGCCAGAATCCGACTTGCCGCCGATGCGGTTCATCGCGATGGCGAGGGTCTCGTGAGCCTCGGGCGAAAGCGTTCCGAGCGACATCGCGGCGGTGGTGAAACGGCGGCGGATCGACTCCATCGGCTCGACCTCTTCAAGCGGGATCGGGCCGGTGGAAGAAGGCACAAATTCGATCAAGTCTTTGATCGCTACAGGATTGGTTTCCAATGCAAAACACACATATTCATCGTAATCCTCGGGCTTGCCGGATTTCACGTAGGTGTGGAAATTCTTGATCACCTCGGTGGTGTAGACGTGGCGCTCGCCGGCCTTGCGGTAGCGGTTGTAGCCAGGGTCGCCAAGGTTGAGCGTTTTCCCGTTTGGAACAACTGTTTCGAACGCGGCCTTGTGACGGATGAGTGACTCGTCGGCGACGAGTTGGCGGACTGTGGCGTAGCCGAGGTAAGGACAAATGGCAGTCGCGCCGAATCCAAAACAGCAAGCGATCTGGTGCACGTCGCGGGTTTCGCCGGACTCGATGACGAGCGAGGCGCACAGTCGTTTGCGAATGCGGTTCAGGTGATGGTGGATCGTGCCGATCGCGAGCAACATCGGGATTGGAACACGTTCGGCGGACGTGCCGCAGTCGGAGAGAATGAGGATATTGCGGTTTTCTTGAACGGCGGATTCCGCTTGGAGGCAGAGTTCGTCGAGACAAGTTTTCATGCCGGCTGCTCCCGCGAAACCGGCCAAGTGCAGTCGATTACGAGAGAGGGAAACCCCTGCTCGTCGAGGTCTTTGATCTTTTCCAGCTGGTGTTCGAACAAGATCGCGCTGTCAAGACTGACTGTGTTGTAATGCTTTGGCGTCTCCACCAGCAAGTTCCGCTCCGGCCCGAGACCGACACCGAGCGACATGACCGCCCACTCGCGGATCGGATCGATCGGCGGGAAAACCATGTCGAGCTCCTCAAGTGAAATACCGTGAACAACTTGTTGGCGGGAAAGGTCGAGCGGCGAGAAGTCGATTTCCGGCACGTGGGCGGCGGGGGACACGAACTTGCGGAGCTCCACGCGGTTTTCATCGATCCAGCGGCGGTAAGGCTTTTGCTGGGCGAGCTCCTCCTTGATCTGGCGGTCGTATTTGAACTCCCCGGTCGCGGTGTTCGCGGAAATCATCTGGCCGGGGCCGAGACGGCCTTTGCCGACGATGGTCGCATCGTCGAAAATGACCGCGCCCGCTTCGGAGCCGATGTAGAGGAGGATGTCGTCGTCCGTGATTTTGTAGCGCGATGGGCGCAAGCCATTGCGGTCCGGCGAGGCGCAGAGCTTCGTGCCATCGGTGAAAACGAGGCCGACCGTCCCACGGCTCGGAGAACGAACGGATGTATTGTTAGAATGCGCGGAGTTCGTCAGAAATATCCTCGTCATTGCGGTATGCAGGCGGGACCAGCATGCACATCGCGTGCTCCGGTGAACGGCCGGAGAGGATGAGGAGCTCCAGCGCGTGATCGAGCGAGGCTGAGTCGGACGCGACCTCGTAGTCCGGATCACTGAAATCCAGGTAAAACGCCCGCAATGCGGCTGGCATGGCAAGGGCTTTGTAGGAAATCAAGCGGTTGGAAAACGAAGGCATGTAGAAGCCATGGATTTCCTTGGTCCGATGCTCGATCTCACGGCGGCAAAGGTAAAGCTGGCGCTCGAATGCGTCGGCATCCATCCCGTGGGGATTTGAGTCAGCACGCCCGAGCCGTCGCCGGTCTTCATGTCGGCATCCACGGCACCGCGGTGGGTCATGCAACAGACGGAAGTCAGCGCGTGATCCAGAATTTGATGGCTGCGTTTCCCCTGCAAATGGGCGATCGCGCCCATGCCGCAGTTGTCGTGTTCTTGAGAAAGTCGGTGCAGGGAACCGGGAACCAGAGGGCTGCTTGAGTGGTAAAACGAGTTCATCAGAAGTTCAGAAAATCCAGGCGACCCGCACCGGATAGCAGAATTTGTGCCTGCGGCGGCGGCCAATTCAAACGGCTTCCTCGGGCGGCAGTAACCCACGATCCACCAGGAATCGATCCGCCGCGGCGACTGTCAGCTCGAAGTTCTTGTGACTGACGTTGAAGTTGAAAAAACTGTGGTCCGCGCGCACAAAATCCACCAACTCGCAGGAATTGCCGCGCCAACGCAGGCGGCGGCGGAATTTCTCCACTTCGTCGAACGGCGTGATCCGGTCGGATTTCCCATGAAAGAAGAGCATCGGCGGAAGTTTCCGGCGGATCAGGTTGGTCGGACTCAGGCGTTTGGCCGTCTTCGCGTCGGGAAATCGATCGGCGGCGGCACCTTTGGAAGCCGTGTTGACCAGCGAGCTGAAAAGGATCAGCGCTTGGGGGAAACAATTGAGACCATCGACAGGAGGCAGGCTTTTCAGCTTGGGCAGAGTCGCCAGCAGCGCCAGATACGCTCCACCGCCAGCGCCCCCGATGGTGATTTTGTCGGGATCGAGATTGAAAGTATCGGCATTGTGGCGCAACCAGCGGATCAAATCGCGGGCGTCCTCGATGGCTTCCAGCGGGCCGGTGCCGTGCTTCGCAGAGGTCCGGGTTTCCGCCGCCACCGCGACCGCGCCGCGGCTGGCGAAATGGAGACAGTGGGGGACAAATTGCGTCGGAGTGGGGGAATCCCAGAAGCCGCCATGAAAGAAAACCACGACCGGACGGGGCTCGTCCTTGGCTTTTTCAGGGAAAAAGAGATGCGCCAGGACATCACCCTGGGGCCGCTGCTCGTAGACATAAGTCGCCGCATCCTTCAAAATCTCCCGATCGCGCGCTTCGCCAATTGGCGCCACTCTCTGCAAAATACTGCTCATAGCTCAGTCCCGGCCGCACTCAACTGAATCGGCATGCAATTTGTTTGTTGTGGGATGGACCATCTTGTCCAATCGTTTCGCCAATGAATCGACTGATTTTTGCGTTCTTGCTGATTTCCGCCACTCTAGCAGGCGGGCAGGAAAATCTGCGCCCGACCCTCGAAACCACCTACAGCGCTTGGCGTGAGTCGATGATCCGGCGTGATCCGGCGGCGTGGCAACGGGTGACCGCCGAGCATCGGCGGGTCGAGGTTCGCAACCGGATTGTCTCGGAAAAGCAGCCCTTTCCCGCCACGGTCTTCGATCTCCCGGCACCGCCGCCATCGCTTCAGGGACTTCAATTTCTCGAAGCGAAACAAAACGGAGCGACTGCAAAAGCCTCCTATTTCGGGAAAATCGACTTCGCCGTAGGTGGCGAGCCGACGGACAACCTGCTGGTGCTTTCCTTCGTCCAAGGCACCGGCGGCTGGCTATACGACCGGGCGGATTTCGTCAATCTGGCGGCGCTTCCGGTAGTTCGAAAGGAATTGGCGGCGGGGAACCTCAAGTATTTGAAAGAGACTTCGGAAGCCCAGCCCAGCGGACAGATTCCGCCAACACCGATCGCCGCGCAGCCGGCAAAATATGTGGCCAAGGTTTACGTTTTCAGCCCGGGCCGCGAGGTGCAGGTGCAAATCAACAAGATCAGCCGCCATCGGTTTGCCAATGCCAAGGAGGCCGAAGTTGTCATCGGCGGGGCCGTGGATGGCCTGAACGAGGTGCAATTCACCGTGAAAAAGCTGGAGGGGGGCACTGGCAAAGAGGTCATGACGATCCGCGTGTATCTGATGTCCGAGTTGGCGGGTGCGAAGCCGGTCAAAGCCTTCGAGTATCAAATCGCGGCCGGTGAGAAACCGGAACCGGTTGCAACCAAGATGTTCAATGTCGATGCCGCGACCGTCGCAAAACTTGCCGGACGCTGATCGGAAGAGCGGCAGGATGGAGGTAAGCCTTGGAATTCACGGCACCGCAGCACGAACCCCCGGCACCTTGTTCGGGCAGAGCTCCTTCACCGGAAGATCAGTGGGACGAATCGGTTTAAGCGACTGGGGGCTGTTTGACCCCTTTTGATTCCGCATTACATATATTGTAACAAGTGAATTTTATTGGAATTGCGATACTTCAATGCTGGCTCAGGCCCCGCAAACCGGGTTCCATCGCCGCAGATGAACCAGCTTCAAGACAATGTTGCCGACCTCATGGCGGATACCAACGACCGGATCGGGAAAACCCGCCGTCCGCTTTTCCGAATTTATGAAATCCATGCGGCGATCCGCGGCGGCTCTTATCCGAATTGCAACCAACTCGCCAAGCAACTCGGCGTTCAGCGCAAAACCATCCAGCGCGATATCACCTTCATGCGCGACGAACTCAAGCTCCCGCTCGTCTATGAGGAAACCCTTCACGGCTATTTTTACGAAGCGGATGTCTCGGATTTCCCGGTCTTCCAAACCAGCTCCGAGGAGCTCGCCGGCTTGTTCCTCGCTCGCACCGCCTTGGAGTCCGTCCGCGGCACGCCCTTGGCCGAGGTCATGCAAAAGGTCTTCGCCAAGCTCACCCGTGGGATGTTGGGTAGGATCCAGTTCGCCTGGAGCGATCTGGACGAGGCCTTTTCCCGCAAGTCGATCGAGTCCAGCCCACGCGATGTGAAACTCTTTGGCCAGATCGCTGATGCTGTTTTAAATCAACTTGTTACAACCTTTTATTATCGAAAATTAGGCGCTGAGACATCCGAGCTTCGGCGGGTCAATCCCTTGCATCTCGGCGAGGTTGATGGTGGCTGGTATTTGATTGCGCAGGACTTGGAGCGCGACGCGCTGCGCACCTTTGCGTTGCCTCGGATGACCCGCCTCAAGGTCAGTCAGAAAAGCTTTGAGCGCCCTCAAGGCTTCGCTGGAAATGACCACTTAAAACAATCGTTCGGCATCTGGAGTGTCGCTGGCGATTACTCCCGCCAAATCGTCCGGGTCGAGCTGAAGAATTATGCAGCCCGACTCGCTCAGGAACGTCGTTGGCATCCGACTCAGGAGATTTTCCCGCTCAACGCGAAGGGCACACGGGTGGAAGTCCGCTTCGAAGTCGGACGCCTTGAAGAGGTTCTGCGCTGGGTTCTCAGCTTCGGCAGCCAAGCGAAAGCACTCGGTCCGCCGGAATTGGTTGCAATCGTGCGGGCGGAAATCGAGGCGATGCGTGGCTGAGATTTCACGACATATTAGACGATTCAACTTCACAGTGCCGTTTTCCTGACGTGCGATCCGCAAAGAGTCCTCAACAAGTCCACTTACCAACCAACATTTCACCCATGTGCCGATTTATCGTTCCTATGTTCATCAGTCTGCATCTGATCGCCGCTGGCGCTCAGCCCGCGGAGCAAGCCGCCGACAAAACAGCACCTCCGGCCGCCGAAACCCCGCCGAAGGACGCTCCACCGGCCAAAGTAATCGCGCCAGTCGTGAAAGAATCCACCGTTACCATTGACGGTAAGAAGGTTGCTTACAAGGTCACCACCGGAAAATTGCAGCTCAAGGAGGACGACGGCAAGGCCCGCGCATCAATTTTTCACGTCAGCTACGAGCGCACCGACACCAAGGATCCATCCGCGCGCCCGGTGATGTTCGCCTTCAATGGCGGCCCCGGATCTTCGGCCGTTTGGCTGCACATCGGCGTGCTCGGGCCGAAAATCATCAAGCTCCAAGGCGACGGAACGCTCGCCCCGTTTCCTCCGGTCCGGGTGGCGGACAATCCGCTGAGCGTGCTCGATGTCTGTGATCTGGTGTTCATCGATCCGGTTTCCACGGGGTACAGCCGTGCGGAAAAGGACGTGAAACCCGGCGATTTCCACGGGCTGGATGAGGACATCTCCTCGGTCGGAGATTTCATCCGCCGCTGGGTCAGCGAACATGACCGCTGGTCGTCGCCGAAGTATCTGCTGGGCGAATCCTACGGCGGCATCCGGGCGGCGGGCCTCTCAAACCATTTGCAGGCGCGCTACGGAATGAGCATGAACGGCGTTGTCCTGCTTTCGTCGCTGCTCGATTTCGCCACGCTCCAGCCGGCCCAAGGCAACGATCTTGCCTATCAGGTCTTTTTGCCGTCGCTCACGGGCACGGCCCATTTCCACGGGAAAATCCAGGGCGAGCGCGATGCCTTGGTCAAGGAGAGCACGGAATTCGCCTTCGGTGAATACGCCGCGGCTTTGCTCAAGGGAAATGACCTCGATCAAACAACCCGGACCAGCGTGGCTGACAAATTGGCCCGGCTGACAGGCATCGATGCCGCGATCTGGCTGGCGAACGACTTGCGGCTCGATTCCACGGCGTTCCGCGCGGAACTGCTGCGCAAGGAAGGCAAAGTCATCGGCCGCTTTGATGCCCGTGTCGCGTGGGATGCCACCGACAAGGCCGCCGCGCGCCCTGACTACGACCCGTCCTATTCCCTGGCCTATGGCGCGTTTTCCTCCGCGTTGCTCGACTACCTGGGTCGCGAACTGGGCTACAAAGAGGATCAGCCCTACGAAATCCTCACCGGAAAAGTCCAGCCATGGCGATGGAACACCAGCAACCAGGTGGTCAATGTCAGTGATCGTCTCGCGGTCGCCATGAGGGATAATCCACATCTCAGGGTGCTCCTGATGGGCGGCTACACCGACCTCGCGACTCCTCCGGCGGGAACAGCGCACTCGGTCCGGCACATGCTCAACCTGCCGGTAAACGTCCGGAAGAACATCTCGACCGCCTTCTACGACGGCGGCCACATGTTCTATCTGAATCCGCCGGATCTGATCAAATGCCGCGCTGACATCGTCAAGTTCATCGAAGCCGGGAAACCCTGAAAGCAATGCAGCCCCCCTTGCCCGGCGACTCCCCCGCCCCGCCGCAGATTCCGACCTGTCAGGCAATTTCGGAGGAGGATAAATCCCTCGCGATGTTGTGCCACTTGCTGGGGATCTTCACGGGCTTTATCGGACCCTTGATCCTGTGGCTGGTGAAAAAGGACAGCAGTGCTTTTGTCGGCCACCACGGCCGCGAGGCGCTCAATTTCCAGATCACCTTGATGTTAGTCATGCTCGGCCTCGGCTCGGTCACCGTGGTGCTGATGTTCGTTGTCGTCCGGATTTTTTTAGTTCCGGTGCTTTTCATCGTGCCGATCCTCGCGCTCGTGGCGGAGATCATCGCCGCCGTCGCGGCTCAGAAGGGCGAGTGGCACCGTTATCCATGCTGCATCCGGCTGGTCTGATCAGTAGGTGGCAAATTTAGCAGCGGCCACCACCAACACCGCTGCGAGCGCGCGCTGGAGCGCGGGAGTCCGCGCGCGCCTGCTTCCCCATGACGAGCCTAACCAAGCGCCGGCGAGAACCACGGGGAGAAGAAACCACGCCAGATGGGGA
>JBFZFJ010000333.1:0-7636 GCA_041306405.1 Verrucomicrobiales bacterium
CTCGTAGGCGGCGGAAACCCAGCGGCGCTCGTCCACCCAGCTGCGGTTGCGCGGGCCGGTGGGGGAGGCGTCGAGATGGACGAGGATGGCGTGGAGCAGTCCGGCGTGGCGGAGGAGAGCCTGCGGGCCGCAATCGTTTTCCAGCGTGATGCGGCTGTCAGTCAGTAACGGGCTGTCGGGAATGTGGGCGCGGTGCCAGTCGGGGATGGCGGCGAGCGGCTCGGCGACGAAAAAGCTGGCGCGTTTCTGAGGGAGTTCCCTGGCGACGGCGGCGATGGTGTGGCCGAGACCGAGACCGGCGAACCAGATCTGCGGCTGGCGTGCGGGGCGGAACGGCGCGCAGGCGAGCCGGGCGAGTTCCTCCTCGGCCGCGCGGGTGGCGGGGCCGCAGATTTGCTGGCCGTGAACGAGGAGGGACTTGCGCCCGTCGTGCTCCTGGAGGGAGAGGATGTTCCCGTCGGGGAGTTGGGTTTCTGCGAGAGTGATTCTTGGTTTCATGGCTCTTGAGGCTTGCTTGGTCGGGCAGGGCTTAGTAGATCAAAAGCACTATGTCCACAGAACCTGCAACACCACGAACAAGAAGGGTTGGTTCTGAGAATTTAACCGCCTGATCGATTCAAAAAGAAAACCCCGGCCTGATGGCCGGGGTTTTTTGGTTTTTTAATGGTGGGTTAGGGAAGCTTTCGCCTCCCGGCAAATCACAAGCTGGCCTTGAGGACGGACGAAGGCTTGAAGCCGACCGACTTGGATGCGGCGATCTTCATGGCTTCACCGGTCTTCGGGTTGCGACCTTGGCGTGCGGCGCGCTTTTTGACCTCGAAGGTTCCAAATCCGATGATTTGGACTTTCTGGTCCTTCTTCACGCCAGCGGCGATGGAGGAGAGGACCGCTTCGAGGGCTTCGTCGGCGGCACGCTTGGTGGCGTCTTTTCCGAGGGCGAGTTGGATGGCTTCAATCAATTCAGATTTGTTCATGGCAACGACGTTTCTGAGAATGGCACCGGGGCTTGGCAAGAGAAAATCTGTTGAAAATAAAGGGAGTTTTTCGCAGTGGCGGCTTGACTTGCAGGGGCTTTCTGGCTTGCGCCGCGCGGGATCCGGCGATCGGCGGACCGGGGCGGGCATACCGGCTTGCTTTTGTGTTAAGGTAGGTTTGCGCGTCCGTGCCCGTGGTGTTTCCGCTTCGGAAGCCGGCGGCGTCACAGGCTGGCGGCAGGAATCGTTCGCCCGCTTGTGACTTCACGCTTTTGAGAGTCCATCCCTTGTAAAACAACGGGTTCTTCCGAGCTTGTGAAATTTTTCACAAATAGAACTTGCGGAGGTTGGCGGCGATTCATTAAAGACCCCGTGCCCGCCGTCAGCAGGCTCCTTGCATGCGTTTTTTCCTCTCCACCTCGATCGTTTGGCTCTTCGGATTGATTTCTGCTTTCGCGGGGTCGGAAACGCACGACCATCTTCCGGCGAATGCGGAGGAGATCCTTCGCCTCGGTTCTTTCGTAGTGACCAACTCGATGCTGATGGTCTGGATCGTCGCCGCCTTCATCATCATCGTGGCGCAGCTGGCGACGCGCAAGATGACCACCGTGCCGAGCGGCTTGCAGAACTTCGTCGAGTGGATGGTCGAGAGCTTGTATAATTTCCTCGAAGGCATCCTCGGCAAGCAGCTAGTGAAGCGGACGTTCTGGTTCTTCGGGACGATTTTCATTCTGATTCTTTTCACCAACTGGTTCGGTTTGATTCCTGGTGTGGGCACATTTGGCTGGCAGTTGAGCGGGCCAGGCGTGGATCCGCATGACACGTTCCGCCCCTTCCTTCGCGGCGGCAACGCGGATTTGAACATGACCGCCGCGATGGCCTTTACCTTCGCACTGCTTTGGTTCTACTGGGCGATCACCGAAAACGGCTTGAAGGGTTTCTTCGCCCACATCTTCGCGCCCAAGGGCAAGTTCTCCGGAATCATGAGCCTGATGATGCTCGTCGTATTCGGGTTCGTTGGCGTCCTCGAAGTAATTTCCATCCTCTTCCGCCCGGTGGCGCTGTCCTTCCGTCTCTATGGAAACATCTTCGCCGGTGAAAACATCCTGGAAAACATGATGCTGATGGGCGGCAAATACCTGGCTTGGCTGCCTCCGCTGCCATTCTATTTCCTGGAGCTGCTGGTCGGCTTGATCCAAGCCCTGGTCTTCATGCTGCTCACCGCGGTCTTCCTGAAGTTGATCTGTGACCATGGCGATCACGACGAAGAGAGCGAGCATTCCCACTAAAACGATTTCCCGTATTCGACCATGGAATCAACTGTGGGAATCGGAAAAACCAACAACCAAACTAATTATATCATGTTGACTCCAATCCTTGCCGAACTTTCCGGTAACATGCACGTCGCCTTCGCTGCCATCGGCGCAGCACTCGGCATCGGCCTCCTCGGCTCCAAGGCTGCTGAAGCCACCGGCCGCAACCCAGGTGCCGCAGGCAGCATCCTCACGCTGTCGATCATTCTCGCGGCGCTTATCGAAGGTATCGTCTTCTTCGCGATCTTCCTTGCCAAGTAAGTTTAATTCCAGCCGGACCAGGGAAACTTGGTCCGGCCTCTCCTTCCCGATTCTCTGTTTCCATCCGATTATCCTAACGAATTTTCCCCGATGATGTTCGATCTCCTTGCCGCAGTCCCCGCCGCCGAATCCGAAGGCGTGGTGGGTGAAATCATGAAGACGTTCAACGTCACCTGGTCGCTTTTCATCTCCCAGTGTGTCAGCTTCCTGATCGTCGCGCTCTTGCTGAAGAAATTCGCGTTCGGCCCGATCCAGGCGATGCTCGAGGAGCGCCGCTCGAAAATCGCCGCAGGCGAGGAAAAGCTCAAGCGCATCGAGCAGCAGCTCGCGGAATCCGAAGCGACCACCGCCGCCGCCATCGCCAAGGCCAACGACGAGGCCGTCCGCCTGATCAACGAAGCCAAGCAAGGCGCCGCCGCTTTCACCGAGCAAAAAGCCCAGGAAGCGATCGCCAGCGCCCAACAGATCCTCGTCAAGGCCGAAGCCGCGGCCAAGGCCGACCGCGACCGCCTCACCACCGAGCTGAAGCGCGAATTCGGCCGCCTCGTCGCCGCCACCACCTCGCAGGTCACCGGCAAGATCCTCAACGCCGACGACCAGAAGCGCATCAACGAAGACGCGCTCGCCAAGGTCGAAGCCTGAAATTTCATCTCTCTCACCTCTCCATGAAGATTTCCAAGACCGCCGCCGCCGCCGCTCGTCGCCTGTTTGGCCTCTGCCAGACGAACGGCCGGTTCGACGAGTCGAAACTGCGCACGGTCATTTCCCGCCTGATCGAGGTCAAGCCGCGTGACTACAAGGCGATCCTCGCCGCGATCCAGCGCCTGACCCGCCTCGAACTCGAGCGCCGCGAGGTGACCGTCGAGAGCGCCGTGGAAATCGACGACTCGACCCGCCAGCGCGTGGTCGCCGGTCTCACCAACCAGTACGGACCCGGCCTCGTGGTCCAATATCAAATCACTCCCGCCCTTCTGGGTGGCCTCCGCATCCGCGTGGGCAACGACGTTTTCGACGGCTCGGTCCAAGGACGCCTCGACCGCCTCGCCAACGCCTTCTGATTTTTTCAAACACTCTCACTTTTCAATAGATACCTTGTCATGAGCAGCATCCTTCAAGAACTCGAACAACAGATCGCCGGAATCACTTCCTCCGTCGCTAAAACTAACGTCGGAACCGTCCGTCAGGTCGGTGACGGTGTCGCCAAGGTCGAAGGTCTCTCCGACGTCATGCTCAACGAGATGATCGAGTTCGGTGGCGGCGTCACCGGGATGGCGCTCAACCTCGAGGAAAGCGAAGTCGGCGTCGTGCTTCTCGGTGATTACGCCGCCGTCAAGGAAGGTGCCGAATGCCGCACCACCGGCAAGTTGCTCTCCGTTCCCGTCGGCGAGGCCGTCCTCGGCCGCGTCGTCAACGCCCTCGGCGCACCCATCGACGGCAAGGGCGACATCGCCGCCGCCGCTTTCTACCCGATGGAGAAGATCGCTCCCGGCATCATCAAGCGGAAGTCCGTTTCCGTTCCTGTGCAAACCGGCATCATGTCGATCGACGCGATGATTCCCGTCGGCCGCGGCCAGCGCGAGCTCATCATCGGCGACCGCTCCACCGGCAAGACCACCATCGCCGTGGACACCATCATTTCCCAAGCCCAGCAAAACAAGGCGGCGGAAAACGGCAAGCTTCAGAACCACAAACCGATGTATTGCATCTACGTCGCCATCGGCCAGAAGCTCTCGAACGTCGCCCGGATCCAAAAAATCCTCGAAGACGCGGGTGCGATGGAATACACCACCATCGTTTCCGCTTCCGCCTCCGACGCCGCCGCCATGCAGTATCTCGCTCCTTACGCGGGCTGCTCGATCGCCGAGTATTTCATGGACCAGGGCAAGGACTGCCTGATCGTGTTCGACGACCTTTCCAAGCACGCCGTCGCCTATCGCCAGGTGTCGCTGATTCTCCGCCGCCCGTCCGGCCGCGAAGCCTATCCGGGTGACGTTTTCTATCTCCACTCCCGGTTGCTCGAGCGTTCCGCGCGTCTTTCCGAAGCCGCGGGTGGTGGTTCGCTCACCGCGCTGCCGATCATCGAGACGCAGGCCGGCGACGTTTCCGCCTACATCCCGACCAACGTGATCTCCATCACCGACGGCCAGATCTACCTGGAAACCGACCTTTTCTATCAAGGTATCCGTCCTGCCATCTCGGTCGGTCTCTCGGTGTCCCGCGTGGGCTCCGCCTGCCAGACCAAGACGATCAAGTCCGTTGCCGGAACCACCAAGCTCGACCTCGCCCAGTATCGCGAGCTTCAGGCCTTCGCCCAGTTCGGTTCCGACCTCGATGCTTCCACCAAGAAGAAGCTCGATCGCGGCGCCCGGATCGTCGAACTCTTCAAGCAGAACCAATACAGCCCGCTCGCCATGGAGATGGAGTCCATCTACCTCTTCGCGATGCAGAACGGTTACTTCGACGACGTCTCCGTCGCCGACGTGAAGCGCTTCCAAGCCGCATTGGGTGATTATTTCAACACCCGCAAGGGCGACCTCCTTGACAAGATCCGCAACGAAAAGCCGGACCTCAAGAAGGACAAGGCGATGGTGGAAGCCGTCAGCCAAGGCATCGAGGACTTCAAGAAGTCCTGGAAATAAGCTCCTTCCTCTTCCTTGATTCTGGATTCCTGACTCTACCCTCTCGACAACATGGCAAACCTCCGCGACATCCGCCGGCGCATCAAGTCGGTCAAAAACACCGCGCAGATCACTCGCGCGATGCAGCTTGTCGCTGCCGCCAAGATGAAGAAGGCGCAGGACCAGGCGCTCGGCGGGCGTGAGTATGCCAAGCAGCTCACCCAGATGCTGTTCGACATGCGCAGGAACTTCGGAGAGGAATCCCACCCGCTGCTGGAGCGCCGTCAGGGCGGCCGCGAGCTGGTGCTGGTGATCTCCACCGACAAGGGCCTTTGCGGTCCTATCAACACCAACCTCGCCCGCAAGATCAAGTTGCAGGCTTCGCCAGACGCGCACTTCGTGACCGTCGGCCGCAAGCTCCGCACGATGGCCGAGAAGCTCGGCATCAAGGTCATCGCGGACTTCACCGTCAAGGACCCGGTGCCGTTCTCGCAGGCCCGCCCGATCGCCAAGTTCATCACCCAGCAGTTCCTCGACGGCAACTACGACAAGGTTTCCATCGCCTTCACCAGCTTTGTGAACACCCTGCGCCAAGAGTCCGAAGTCGTGACGCTTCTGCCGATCCAGGGCCATCGCCAAGGCGAGGAGCAGGCGTTCGAGGAAATCGGCGCGGGATTCAAGGTTGAGGAGCACGAGAACGATGCTGCTTGCGACTACATCTTCGAGCCAAGTCCGGCCGGCGTGCTCGGTGCGATCCTTCCGCTTTACGTCAATTACGAGGTCTTCCAAGCCATCATGGAAGCCCGCGCTTCAGAGCACTCCGCGCGGATGGTCGCCATGAAGTCCGCGACCGACAACGCGAAGAAATTCATCAAGGAGCTCACGCTCGAATACAACAAACTCCGCCAGGGAGCCATCACTTCCGAGCTTCTCGAAATCACCACGGCCATGAAGGCCATGGAGTGACCTGTAACTTTTAACATTGAACTTTTAACTCTTTTTCCCATGAGCAACCAAGGAACCATCGTCCAGATCATCGGCGCCGTCATCGACGCTGACTTCTCCAAGGCAACCAAGCTGCCTGAAATTTACAACGCGTTGGAGATCCAATACGTCCTCAACGGCGTGGATACCAAACTCGTTCTCGAAGTGCAGCAGCACCTTGGTGACGGCTGGGTGCGCGCGGTCGCCATGTCCACCACGGACGGCCTCAAGCGCGGCATGGCTCTCGCAGACCTTGGCAAGCCGATCTCGGTTCCTGTTGGAAAACAAGTTCTCGGCCGGATCTTCAACGTGACCGGCGACCTCGTGGACGAAAACGTACCGATCGCCGACGCGAATTTCCGCTCGCCGATCCACCGTCCCGCTCCCGCCCTGACCGAGCAATCCGCCAACACGGAAGTGCTCGCCACGGGTATCAAAGTCATCGACCTCATCTGCCCGCTGCTCAAGGGTGGCAAAGGCGGCATGTTCGGTGGTGCCGGCGTCGGCAAGACGGTCGTCATCATGGAGCTCATCAACAACATCGCGAAAGCGCACGGTGGTTTCTCCGTCTTCGCCGGTGTCGGTGAGCGGACCCGTGAAGGAAACGACCTCTACTGGGAAATGATCGAGTCCGGCGTTATCGCCACCGAGAAGGACGAAAAGGGCCATCCGAAACTCGACGACCGCGGCAACCCGGTTCTCACGGAAGGCTCGAAGGTCGCCCTTTGCTACGGTCAGATGAACGAGCCTCCGGGCGCCCGTCTCCGCGTCGCGCTCTCCGCCCTCACGATGGCCGAGCACTTCCGTGACGAGGACAACCAGGACGTGCTTCTTTTCGTCGATAACATCTTCCGTTTCTCCCAAGCCGGTTCCGAAGTGTCCGCGCTGCTTGGCCGGACGCCGTCCGCCGTGGGTTACCAGCCGACCCTCTCCGAGGAAATGGCCGGTCTCCAAGAGCGGATCACCTCGACTAACAAAGGTTCCATCACTTCCATCCAGGCCGTTTACGTGCCTGCGGACGACTTGACCGACCCGGCTCCCGCCAACACCTTCGCCCACCTTGACGCCACCGTCGTTCTCGAGCGTTCGCTCGCCGAGCAAGCGCTCTTCCCGGCCGTCGATCCGCTCGCTTCCACCTCGAAGGCGCTCGCTCCAGACATCATCGGCGAGGAGCACTATCGCGTCGCCCGCGGCGTGCAGATGGTGCTTCAGCGCTACAAGGACCTTCAGGACATCATCGCCATTCTCGGTATGGACGAGCTTTCCGACGAGGACAAGATGAGCGTCTTCCGCGCCCGGAAAATCCAGCGTTTCCTCACCCAGCCGTTCCACGTGGCCGAGGTCTTTACCAACGTCCCCGGCGTCCTTGTCTCTATCGAAGACACCGTCAAGGGCTTCGCGCAGATCCTCGACGGCAAGCTCGACGACGTGCCGGAAGGCAACTTCTACATGAAGGGCAACATCGAGTCCGTGCCACGCGACTAAG
>JBFZFJ010000334.1:0-3644 GCA_041306405.1 Verrucomicrobiales bacterium
AACTCCGGCGCGGTGACGTTGATCGTGCCATCGAGGAACGGGTCGCTGATCGCGAAATCCACGGCCCGCAGGAAATCCTCCATGTGAATCCAGCTAATCCGTTGGTTGCCGGAACCCATCGCCCCGCCGAGACCGCGGCCGGTGAGTTTGCGCAGCACATCGTAAACCGTCGCCTCCTCGTTCGCCAGCACCATGCCGATCCGCAACGCGAGCTTGCGCGTTTCCGCCGGCACGTCCGCGCCGTAAAACGCGTCTTCCCACGCCTGCGCCACCTCGCAGGAAAACCCCTCGCCCGGCTCGCCGAGCCAATCGTTCTGCGGCTGGTCCTCCGCGTGGCGATACCACGTCGCGGTGCTCGCGTTGAGCCAGGTTTTCGGCGGCGTCTTGCAGTCGGCGATCGCCTCGCCGATGACCCGCGTGGCATCCACCCGCGAGTCGATGATTTCCCGGCGGTTCTTCTCCGTGTAGCGGCAGTTCACGCTGCGCCCTGCTAGATTAATGACGGCTTCCGCGCCTTCCAGCGCGAGCGCCCACGGGCCGACGGTTTTGCCGTCCCATTCGAGAAACATCCCATCGCCACTCCAGCCCTCGCGGCTGCGGCCGATGGCGACCACCTCCTTGCCGCTGCGGGCGCAGTGGCGGGTCAAGTAGCGGCCGAGAAATCCATTGGCTCCGAAAATGACAATTACTGGGTTCATTGGGGCTTCCTTATTGTTTTTGTTTCCGTCTATCTCGGCTTTTCAGAAAACTCTGAAAACCGTTGTCAAATTTTTCAACCTCAGCCGAGCAGTTTGGTGGCGAGTTGCAGGGCGAAGCCGTGCTTCATCGAGGAGATCCGGTCCGACATTTTCGAGGCGAAGCCGACGAAATCCTCAAGCGCCCGCATCTGATCGTGGAAAGCTTTTCCCTCCGGCGTGTCGATGCCCTCGCTCACCTCGGCGCACTTGTGGAGAATCGCCAGCGCCGGCTCGATCTCGCGGCGTTTCCGCTCGCGGGCGACAATGGTGAAAATCTGCCAAACGTCCTTCTCCGCCTCGAAAAAATCGCGGCGTTCGCCTTTTTTCACCACCGAGCGGAGCAGGCCCCACGCGACCAATTCCTTGAGATTCGAGTGGGCGTTGCCGCGGCTGATTTCCAGCTCCTCCATCACCTCGTCCGTCGTCAACGGCTCCGGCGCGGTCATCAGCAGCGCGTGGATCTGGGCCATCGTCCGGTTGATCCCCCACTGCGAGCCGAGCGCGCCCCACTGGGCCACGAACTCGTCGCGGGCGAGTTTAAGTTTTTCGGTTTCGGTGCTCACGGATTTCAGTAAATACTGAAAATTCAGGAGTGGCAAGCTAAAATTGCTCCGCTGCCAAAATCTCTGGCGGTCATCGTAAAAACCAGATACTAGCAAGTAATGGATAGATTGTCGATTTTGATCGCTCCATTCCTGTCAACATGACCCTCCCTAACCACCATGAAACATTGCCACCACTCCGTTCCCGCCACCCGCATTTTCCACCCTGAACGGCATGCGCGAGCATGGCTCGGCGTCTTGTGCGTCGTGGGAAGTGCTTTCACCCATGCCGCTCCCGTCGCGATCACCGGAACGGGAAACTACTCGCAGAACTTCGACACGCTGCCAGCCAGCGGGTCCGCCACCTGGGCCGATGACTCGACCCTTCCGGGGTGGTATTCCCAACGCACGGGCAGCGGAACGACCATCGAGGCCGGCACCGGCTCCAGCACCAGCGGAAACCTTTATGCATACGGCTCGGCAAGCTCGACGGAGCGGGCGCTCGGATCGCTGGGCTCAGAAAACGCCACGACGGGAAGCTTCGCTCACGGCGTCCAGCTCCAAAACACTTCCGGTGAGGGCGCGACTATCAATTCCTTGGCCTACACCGGCGAACAATGGCGGAAAAGCGGGGTAATTGACCCTCAAGTCGTCACGCTCTGGTATCAGATCAGCCCGACGCCTATCACTTCGCTGGCACCCTCGGCCGATACCGGTTGGACCGCTGTTCCCGCCGGGAATTTCAGCAGCCCCGTTAATACCGACACTGGAACTTCCCTCAATGGAAACGACTTGGCCAACCGCACCACGATTTCGATCAATCCGAACATCTTCGTCCCGGCGGGCAACTACCTGATGATTCGTTGGAAGGATCCGGATCACACCGGCGTTGATCACGGTCTGGCCATCGACGACGTTTCGCTCGCATGGATCACCAGTCCCGTCATCAGCCTCAGCCCCGGCGCGATCGCCTTTGTCGGCTTCAATGCGGATGGCAACGACGACCTCGCCTTCGTCGCGCTGGCTATCATCTCGCCAAACGCTGTGATCCGTTTTACTGACAAGGGCTGGAACGGTTCTCCCGTCGGGGCTGGCGGAGCATTCCCAGCCGGAGAAGGCGTCATCACCTGGACCTCACCTGTCGGCGGCGTGGCCGCTGGCGAGGTGATCAGTCTCAACAATTTGGAAACTCCGAGTCCTCTCGCCAGCATCGGAAGTGTCGCCCGGTCCGGGAGTTTCCAGTTAAGCGGCGAAAATGAAACGGTTTACGCCTATCAGGGGGCCGAGCTCACGCCCACTGGCTTTCTCGCCATGATCGCCACCCATGACGGTGACTCGCCGACGGGCACCGGCTTGAGTCCCGCTCACATCATTCGTCTCCCGGACGATGAGGACGTCGCGGCTTACACGGGATCCCGCGCCGATCAGACCAGCTTCGCGGCCTACCTCACGCTGCTCGGCGTCGCCGGCAACTGGCTAACACAAGATGCCGATCTCGACCAAAGCGCCGACGGCACCGCTCCGGATGTCCCGTTCGCCTCCACCGCCTTCACCGTGACGGGAGGAAACACCTTCGCTTCCTGGCTCGCCACCAACGCCCCTAACGAAAGCGCGGCGCAGGATCACGACGACGACGGCCTGCCGAACGCGGTCGAGTATTTCATGGGAACCGCGGGCAATGCCTTCACCGCCCATCCGGGAATCGTTTCCGGCGCGGTGTCCTGGCCACGTGCCGCCGGCACGACGATCGCCGCTTTCAAAGTGGAAGTATCGACCAGTTTGGACACGTGGGAGGATGCGAACATCAACTACGCGGCAAACCTGAACATCGGCACCAGCCAAGTCGTCTTCACCATGCCGAGCGGTCCGCAGAAACTCTTCGTCCGACTCAACGTGACTCCTTGATTTGAACGGCTCACGCCCGGCTTGCGGGAATGGGGTCATGCAAGATCAAGTCCGCGCCATGCGAAGTGTCCCGGCTGTCTCAGCCGGGAGCGGCGGCAAATCGTTTGGTTGCGGGAACCTCCAGCGAGGGGAATCAAATTCCCTTCCTCAAATCCCGCAGGCTCCACAGCCCCCCTGTCGCAGCGGCCGCGTCGCAGCGCATCTTCCTCGCCCCGTCCCTGCGATTTTTCCCGAAACGATCGCGGGCGTTCGCAAACGCCTCGTTCACGAAACCCCTGCTTCCGATCACCGCCCCGTCCGTGAAATACCTCACCCGGCAGCGCAGCATTTTGCCCCGCGATAGCTCGCCCGCACGCTCAGTCTCGCGCTCGGCGTCCGCCGCGCCCATGCCCTTGCGCGTCCGCTTCGTTTCCTCCGCGCCGTCCCGGCCGATCCGTGTCTCGATCTTCTCCACCGCCCC
>JBFZFJ010000335.1:0-11063 GCA_041306405.1 Verrucomicrobiales bacterium
ATCCGGTCCTTGCGGGTGCGGATGTTTTTGAATTTTTCCTGGCAGACGGCTTCGACCGCTTGTTGGACCGAGCCGCTTTCGAGGCAGGCGAGCATGCCGCCTTGTCGCTCGATGTCCTGGAAGATTTCCCAGCTCTTGGCGGCGATCTGGTCGGTGAGCCACTCGATGTAGGTGGAGCCGCCGGCGGGATCGATGACGCGGTCCAGTCCGCATTCCTCGCGGAGGATGATGTGGACGTTGCGGGCGATGCGGCGGGAGAATTCGTCGGTGTGTCCGGAAATTTCGTCGTACGGGCCGATGTGCAGGCTGTCCACGCCGGCGACGACCGCGGCGAAGGACTCGGCGGTGACGCGCAGCATGTTGGTGTGGGCGTCGTAGCTGGTTTTGTTCCACTGAGAGGTGCTGGCGTGGATGTGGACCGGGGCGTCATCGACTCCGTAAGCGGCGGCCACCTTGCTCCACAACCAGCGCGCGGCGCGGATCTTGGCGATTTCCATGAAGTAGTCCGACCCCACGGCGACCCGGAGGCGGATGTGAGGAAGGACGGACTCCGGTGGTAGCCCGCGCGCTTTCATTTCCTCGAGGTAACAGACCAGGGTTGAGATCACATAGGCGAGCTCCTGGGTGGCGGTGGCGCCGGCGTTGTGATAGACGTCGCCTTGCACGGTGATGGTGCGGACGCCCGGAGCGCGCTTGCAGGCAAAGTCGGTGAGGGCGGCGGCATGGTCGAAGCGGGTGGTTAGTTCCTGGCAGGGGCTGCCGTTGGAGACGAGTTCCGCGAGAGGATCGTTGTCGAAGCAGGCGCGGAGCGCTTCGGGCGGAAGTCCGCGCTCTTGGGCGGCGGCGAAGAACAGGGCGGCAAGCGGCACGCTGCCAGGACCGGAGCGCCAGCAGGTGGAAATCGCCTCGATGGCGACACCGTCGAGCGCGGTCTTCATGTCCCCGACGGTATCGAGGAGCAGACCCGGACAGCCGTTTTCCGCTTGGCAGCCGATGAGGTCGCCGACGGCGATGTTGAGCTCGCTCTGGCCGCCTTGGAGTCCTTCGTGGGCGAGGCGGTTGAGCTTTTCCGGAGAACAGGCGTTGAGTTCCTGTGAGATTTCCCAACCGGCCTTGAGGAAGCCGTCGGGATGGCTGCCACGGACGAGCGAGTCGGCGCCGGGGAAGTGTTTCAGGTGTTCGAGACCGGCGATGTCCTCGCGTCGATAGATCGGCTGGATGGTGATGTCCTCGTAGGTCTTGCTGACGAGGCGCTTCTCGAAAGGGGCTCCTTTGAGAAGGAGTTCCGCGGCGGCGTGCCATTGTTCGTAGGTGTGCTCCGGGAATTCGGTGAGGAGTTGTTCCGCTTGCGCTGGGGAGGTCATGGAAGGTGTGGAAATTGAAGTTAGGCTTGGCGACCGGTGATCGCCGCTACGCTTGAAATTTCGCGTTCCGCATGTCGCCGGTTTCCAGGAAGCATTCATGGAAGGCGAACGCGGAGCGGAAGGATTGCGGGGTGTGGCCTTGCTCGGTGAGTTTGAAGTATTTCCAGAGGAGGTCGCGGTAGGAGGGATCGACGCAATGGGTGATGACGGCTTCGGCGCGTTCCCGCGGATCTTTGCCGCGGAAGTCCGCGATGCCGTGCTCGGTGACGAGGACTTGCACGGAGTGCTCGCTGTGGTCCATGTGTGAGCACATCGGCACGATCGCCGAGATGCTTCCGCCCTTGGCGGTGGACGGGCAGGTGAAGATGGAGATGTAGGCGTTGCGGGTGAAATCGCCTGAGCCGCCGATGCCGTTCATCATCTTCTGACCGAGGACATGGGTGCTGTTGATATTGCCGAAGATGTCGGCCTCGAGCGCGGTGTTGATGGAAATGATGCCGAGACGGCGGACGACTTCCGGGTTGTTGGCGATTTCCTGAGGGCGGAGAAGCAGGCGGCCCCGATAGTTCTCGAGGTTGTCGTAGAGGTCCTGCAGGACGGGATCGGTGAGGGTGAGGGAAACTCCGCTAACGAAACTGCAGCGGTCGTTTTTGATCAGCTCGATGACGGAGTCCTGGATGACTTCCGAATACATCTGGAAGCGCGGAATGTCCGGGTGCTCGCCCATGGCGCCGAGCACGGCGTTGGCCACGTTTCCGACGCCGGACTGGATGGGAAGGAAGCCCTTGGGAATATTACCGCTCTTCAATTCCGCGGCGAGGAATTCGGCGACGTTGAGGCCGATCCGGGTGGTGACGTCGGTGACGGGCATGAAGTCGCGGACCTCGTCCTTGCGGTCGCTTTCCACGATGCCCGCGATTTTCTTGGGATCGACCCAGACGCGCTGGGTGCCGATCCGGTCCTCCGCGCTGCAGATCGAGATGGGGCGGCGGTTAGGCGGCGAGTTCGGTTCGTAGATGTCGTGGAACCCGAGCAGTTCCTTGGGATGGCGCTTGTTGACCTCGACGAGTACTCTTTTCGCTTGTGAGAGGAAGGTGGGGGATGCTCCAACGCTGGTGGTTAGCAGGATTTTGCCGTCATCGGAAACGTCCGCCGCTTCGACGATGGCCCAGTCCAACTCGCCGAGGAATCCGTAGCGGACATACTGCGGCAGCAGGGAAAGATGCATGTCGAAAAAGTGCGTCTTGCCGGCGTTGATGCTGTCCCGCAGGTCCTTGTCCGACTGGAAGGGAGTGCGGAATTTGATCGCGTCGGCCTTGGCCAGCGCGCCGTCGAGCGAGGGGCCGGTGGACGCGCCGGTGATGACGCCGACTTTCAAGGCGCGCCCCGCTTCGTGCTCCGCCATCGCCCTGTCGGCGATGGCGGTGGGGATGACCTTGGCGGCACCCGCGGGCGTGAATCCGCTGAAGCCGATGATGTCGTCGTTTTGGATGAAGGCGGCGGCTTCTTCCGGAGTGAGAATCGGGAATGGACTTTTCATGTTAGTTGGATTCGATGACGCCGCGCGGCGGCCTATTTGAGCATCGCGATGAAGTAGCCGGCGGCGAGGGCGCTGCCGATGACGCCGGCGACGTTGGGGCCCATGGCGTGCATGAGCAGGTAGTTGGTCGGGTCGTATTTCTGACCGACGTCTTGGGAAACACGCGCGGCCATCGGGACGGCGGAAACACCCGCGGAGCCGATGAGCGGATTGATTTTGTTTTTGCTGAAGAGGTTCATGAGTTTGGCCATGAGCACTCCGCCTGCGGTGGCGACGCTGAAGGCGACGATGCCGAGTGCGAGGATGCCAAGGGTCTGGGGGTTGAGGAAATGATGCTTTCCGTCCTCGAAGCCGCCCATTTTCAAGCCCACGCAGATTCCGAGAAAGATGGTGACGATGTTGATTATTTCATTTTGGGCGGCCTTGACGAGGCGGTCGGTGACCTTGCACTCGCGGAAAAGATTCCCGATGAAGAGAAGTGACAGCAGCGGCGCGGCGTCGGGCACTACCAGGATGCAGAAGATCATGACCACCGCGGAGAAGACGATTTTCTCGAACTGGCCGACCTTGCGGAGGGTCTTCATCTTGATTTTGCGTTCCGCGTCAGTGGTCAGCAATTTCATGATGGGAGGCTGGATCAGCGGCACGAGGGCCATGTAGCTGTAGGCGGCCACGGCGATCGCGCCGAGCAGGTGCGGGGCCAGCTTGGTGGCGGTGAAGATCGAGGTGGGGCCGTCCGCGCCGCCGATCACGCCGATGGAGGCGGCTTCCTTGAGATCGAATCCTAACAAGGTCGCGGCGAGGAAGGTGGCGAAGATTCCGAGCTGTGCGGCCCCGCCCAGCAGGAGGGTGCGCGGGTTGGCGATCAGCGGGCCGAAGTCGATCAGCGCGCCGACGCCGAGGAATATCAGCGGCGGATAGATCTGGAGGATGATGCCTTGGTTGAGATACCAGAACAAGCCGCCGGCGACTTTGAGGGTGCCGTCCGGGTGGTGGACCGGGGCGTTCATGATGATTTCCTGGATCGGCAGGTTGGAAACCAATGCTCCAAGTGAAATGGGCACGAGGAGGAGAGGCTCGAATCCCTTGACGATGGCGAGATAGAGCAGCACCGCGACGACAACCCACATCGCCACCATCTGCCATTGCAGGTTCGGGAAGCCGGTTGTCAGCCAGAGATCATGGAGTTTGTTCATAGGTGGGTGATGGAAATGTTCAACCGAGCGTGTAGAGAATCTGGCCCTCCTCGACGGCGTCTCCGACCTTGACGTGAATGGCGGTCACGGAGCCGTTGCCGGATGCATTGATAGGGGTATACATCTTCATGGCCTCCAGCGTGATGATGAGGTCGCCTTCGCTGACAACAGCGCCAACTTGGACCTCGACGGCCTGGACGATTCCGGCCAGCGGGCTGGCGGCGTCGCCGTCGCCCGCGGCGACTTGAGGAACCGTGTCGGGGGCGGGTCTGGCCGCGACCGCAGGACCGGCGGACCGGATGACGGGGGCTCGCGGTGCCGCGGTGCCTGATTCCCTGTCGTCGATCTTTTCAACGACGACATCGTAAACTTTTCCTTCCACGGTGATGCGGAGATGGTCCATGGCGGATTTTCTAGCGGATTCGGTGTGAGGTGAGAACGGATTGGCGGCCTGACTTTTCCCAACTGGTGCTCTGGGACCTGATGGAAATGATGCGGCGGCTCGGTCCGGTGACGGTGACGACCGCGGCGGCGATGACCGCGACGATTTCCGGCGGGATGGCTTCCGGTCGGGGAGTGGTGGCCGGGATGGGCGCGGCGGCGGCCTTCACGGGCGCGGCTGCGGCGACGGGAGCGGGACCCAAAACGTGGATGAGCTTGGCAACGGAGGCGCATACGCCCCACAGGATTGCCAAGGTCAGCATGACCATCAGCATTCCAACGAGGTGTGGCAGGGCGTCCAGAACGGAGGTGGATGCGAGAAGCTGCATGGAATCCGTAGGTGTAGTTAGAGCGGGATGTTGCCGTGTTTCTTCGGCGGCCGTGTTTCGGATTTGCCCATGATGCCGCGGAAGGCGAGGGCCAGCGTGCTGCGGGAAGCTGCGGGATCAATGACGTCGGTGATCATGCCGTTGCTGGCGGCTTGATAGGGCGAGGCGAATTTCTCGGTGTAGGCGGCTAGCAGTTCCTTTTCGAGAGCCGCGGGATCCTCGGCTTCCTCGAGTTCCTTTTTGTAGAGCACCTTCAGCGCGCCCTGGGCTCCCATGACCGCGATCTCGGCGGTGGGCCAGGCGAAGACGAAGTCCGCGCCCATGTCGCTGGAGCACATCGCGAGGTAGGCCCCGCCATAGGCCTTGCGGCAGATGAGGGTGATTTTAGGAATGGTCCCCGAGGCCCAGGCGAAGAGCATTTTGGCACCGTGGCGGATGATGCCGCCGCGCTCCTGGGCGAGTCCCGGCATGAATCCGGGCACATCGACCAGCGAGAGCACCGGGATCGAGTAGATGTTACAAACCCGGATGAAGCGCGCCGCCTTGTCCGAGCTGTCGATGTCGATGCAGCCGGCTTTCACCATCGGTTGGTTGGCGACGATGCCGATGACGAGACCTTCGATTCTAGCAAATCCGGTGAGCATGCTGGGAGCGAAATCCGGCTGGATTTCAAACCAGCTTCCGGGGTCCATCAGGCGCTGGATGACCTTCTGCATGTCGAGTGGAGTCTTGGGGTCCGCGGGTATCAGGTCGTAGATGCCGGGATCGGGCGCGAGCGCGATTTCGTCATTCATTTTGTGAGGCGGATTGCTCAGGTTGTTCGACGGCAGGTAGTCGAGCAGCTTCTTGGCGAGCACGATGGCGTGTTCGTCGTCCTCGGCGACGAGGTGGATGTTGCCGCTGACCTGGGCATGGGCCTCGGCGCTCGCGAACTGGTCAAGCGAGGCGGACTGGCCGGTGGCGGCGCGGATGACGTTCGGTCCGCAGATGAACATGTTGGAATTGTGCCGCGTCATGATGATGAAGTCGGTCAGCGCCGGCGAGTAGGCGGCACCGCCCGCGCAGGGACCGGCGATGATCGAGATTTGCGGGACCACCCCAGAGAGCAGGACGTTGCGGAAAAAGATCTGGCCGTAGCCGGAAAGGGCGTCGATGCCCTCCTGGATGCGCGCGCCGCCGGAGTCGTTGATGCCGACGACCGGCATGCCGGCCTTCACCGCAAAGTCTAGCAAGTCACAGATTTTCTTGGCGTGGATGCGGCCCACCGCGCCGCCTCCCACGGTGAAATCCTGGGCGAACGCGGCGACCTGGCGGCCATCGACCACGCCGGTCGCGCAGATCACGCCGTCACCGGGCATCTTGCGCTTTTCCAGCCCGAAGTTGATGCACGAATGGTGCGCGTGCATGCCGAACTCGATGAAGTCGCCGCCGTCGAAAAACACCGCCAGGCGCTCGCGGGCGGTGAGGATGCCCTTTTCGTGACGTTTCTCGATGCGGTCGATGCCGCCTCCGTTCAGGGCTTCGTCCCTGCGCTGCTTGAGTCCTTCCAGTAGTGTCGTGTCGATGGCCATGATAGGAATGTCGGTTTCGGGAAATGATGGGGGTGGCCGAGGTTCAATGTGACGGCTGGCAGAACTCCGTTAGGACTCCGAAGGTTGATTTCGGGTGCAGGAAGGCGACGAGCTTGCCCGCGGCTCCGTCGAACGGCACCTCGTGGATGAGGCGGGCGCCTTGGTCCCTGGCCTTGGCGAGCTGGCCGGTGATGTCGTCCGTGGCGAAGGCGATGTGGTGGATTCCGGGGCCGCTTTTTTCGAGGAATCTGGCGATCGGGCTTTCGTCGGACGTGGGTTCGAGGAGCTCGATGTGGACGTCCCCGGCGGCGAAAAACGCGGTGCGGACGTTTTGAGATTCGACCTCTTCCCGACCTTCGCAGACCAGACCGAGGGTGTTCTCGTAATAGGCGATGGCCTCATCCAGTGACTTTACCGCGATTCCCAGGTGGTCGATTTTCGTGATCATTGCGTCGTTGAGTTCTACCTGAGACCACGGAATCGCAAAGCCGGCTGCCCTGCACCGCAGGAAGCCGCTTATTTTCCGCATATTTCATCCCTGGATAAATTTGGCTAAAGAGTCCGCGAGGGTGCTTCGCGGGAGGGGGGCTCGGGCGGTCCGCTCAGGGCGATGGAACGGTGCTTTCACGGGAAAGCGACAAGCTGGTATCCAAGGCTGCGGGCGCACCACCATCGTGGCAGGTGACCGATGAAATCCTGAGTGACTGTGAGTCCGCCAGAGTTCTCCAGGTGGCGGTGACGCTGGCGTGGGTTCCGCTTGCAAGTCCGCCCCGGCGACAATTCCACACGAGCGGGGAGGCCGCCTCACAGATCCATCCGCTGCCTGCGACGACGCTTGGAGCGGTCGAGAATGTCAGTTTCAGCGCGAGGTTGTGCGCCGCTTCCTTGCTGGTGTTGCGCGTGTCGAAGCTGACCCTTCCCGGGCGTCTCGGTTGAAGCTGACCGGTGGCAGACACGGTGAGATCGATGGTGGCTGCCGCCGGATCGTGGCGTCTCACGTGGTAGCCTTGCTTTTCCATCAGCGTGTCGAGCTCGGTCAGGTAGGCCGTGAGGAAGTTGATGTAATTGCGCGATACGCCGCGCGGCAGCGGGTCTTGGCCGCTTGCCGTGCCGATGAGCACGGGCCGGCCACCGACCATGATGAATGCGGGCGATCCTGAGTCTCCGCCCTGGTAATTGCAGTCGCCGGCCTTGCCGGACGCTTTGTGGAAGTCGAAATAGGCGAAGCGCGTGGTATCGAAGCCCGGATCGTTGGTGAGGGTGGTGAAGCCGTCTATCCTCGTTTTCCCGGCATTGGCCAGCGTTCCGCAGACGAGCATTTCCCTGCCGCGGCAGGCGGCCTCATCTGCTAGTCCGAGCACGGGAAACGGACGGACACCCGACTCCGCAGGCAGCGCGGCGGTCAATGTGCAGAGCAGCAGATCGGTGGTTCGGCCCTCCTTGTTGATAATCGGGACCTGGCTCTGAATGCCGGTGGCGTGCTGCTTTCCATCAGTGCCGAGAAACGCGATCCGCCAAGCCGGGCCGAGCGGATAGTGGGTGGCATAGACAAAGTGGACGGGCGAGATGAGCGCCATTTGACGCGTCCATTCAGTGGGATGGGCGGGCCAGCCGATGCCGAGAAACATGGCAGCCGGTGGCGAGAAATCCGGATTGGTCCGCGGGATTTGATCGTGGATCGGAGCTCCCGGGAAATCGACAAGCCGAGGTGGCCAGGCAGTTGCCGCACCGCGGATTTCCAAGGCGTGCGCCTGGGTGGCAAGGTAAAACGCGTATGCCGCGAGCGAAAGACTGGCTGGAAAGGACAGGTTCACTCGTGCGGGATATCCGTTTCGGCGGACGTTAGCCAGTCATTAGCGTCCCGGCCCGCTGCGACCTGCGATTGTCGCTCGGAAATCAATTCTACCCCGGCTGATTTGGACTTGCGCGACCCGGAATGCGGGGCGAAAACAGCCGAAGATGACTGCGTCCATATTCACTCACCCGATTTTCACCTTTGTGGCAGGCCTACTCGTGGCCTTGGCCGGGGTTTTCCTCTTGCTGAATTCCTGCGCGTATCCGAATCGCTCCGCCCAAGACGTGGCCGCCTACCGGAGTCAGATGGAGAAGGTCCCGGCCAGCAGTCTTGAAGCCGGTGGTCCGGGGGAAAAGGCGGCGCTTGAGCGCTTCAAGTCGTTTCTCCAAGGCATCGGCGATGTGAAATACATCCGTGAAAACACGCTCAAAGTCTATGCGGCGGACTCCTATCTCGACGACACGCTGGCGCTTCATCACGGTGCGGCCGAGATCGAGGCGTATTTCATTAAGACCAGCGAGACCATGACGAGCTATCAGGTAACGATCGACGACGTGGCTCGCTCCGGCGATGATTACTACGTGCGCTGGACGATGGTCTTCGCCGCTCCGGCGCTGAGCGGCGGAAAACCGGTGCACTCGGTGGGCATCAGCCAGGTGCGCTTCAACCGGGAGGGGAAGGTCGCCTTCCATCAGGATTTCTGGGACTCCGGGAAGAATTTCTATGCTCATCTGCCAGTGGTGGGCGGAGCGGTGGGTTTCGTCCGCAAGCGCCTGGAGTCGAACTGAACGAAATCCCGTGATGAATTCCGACAGTTCGTTATCCCGCCGGCAGAAGACGAGTCCGTGGAGCGTTTTCGTCTTAACCATCTGCCGTTGGCTCGACTCCGATTACCGCCGCGAGGACCTGCCTGATCCCTCGCAGCTTCCTGCAAAGGTGAGTTGGCAGCGGACCTTGCCGTTCATCTTCCTGCACCTCGGCTGCCTCGCGGTGTTCTGGGTGGGGATCAGCCCGGTGGCGGCGGGGGCCGCCGTCTTTCTCTATCTCATCCGGATGTTCGCGATCACCGGTTTCTATCACCGCTATTTTTCCCACAAGACCTTCAAGACCTCGCGGGCCGTCCAGTTCGCGTTTGCGGTGTTGGGAAACAGCTCCATGCAGCGCGGGCCGCTCTGGTGGGCCGCCACCCACCGCCACCATCACAAGCATTCGGACCACGAGGAGGACATCCATTCGCCGGTCATCAGCGGCTTTGTCTGGTCGCACATCGGATGGCTGACTTCGATGAAGAATTTCCCGACGGCCTACAAGAGCATCCCGGACCTCAGCAAATATCCGGAGCTGGTCTTCCTCAACCGCTATGACCAGACGGTGCCATTCGCCTACGGGCTGCTCATGCTGGCGGTCGGCTGGGCGCTGGAGACCTTTTTCCCGGCGCTCGGGGTGACGGTCGGCCAGTTCTTCATCTGGACCTTTTTCATCAGCACCACGGCCCTGCTGCATGGCACGCTGTTCATCAATTCGCTGGCGCACGTGTGGGGCCGCCGCCGTTACGAGACGGACGACGACAGTCGTAACAGCTGGTTGCTGACGTTCATCACGCTGGGGGAGGGCTGGCATAACAATCACCACCGCTACCCGCATTCGGTGAGGCAGGGCTTCCGCTGGTGGGAGTTGGACATGACTTACTATGGGTTGAAATTCCTATCATGGACCGGCCTGATCTGGGACTTGCGGCCGGTCCCCGAGGCGGTGATTGAAGAAGGACTTCCGTCCCAACAGCGAAGCGCATGAGCCGGGAACGCATCGCCATCGTCGGAACGGGAATCTCGGGAATGGCCTCCGCCTGGTTCCTGAGCCGCGAGCATGACGTGACCGTGTTTGAAAAGGACGACCGCGTGGGCGGTCACTCGCACACGGTGATGGTGGACGAGGGGCATGGGCAAATCCCGGTGGACACCGGCTTCATGGTTTACAACGAGGTGACCTATCCGCTGCTGACCCGCTTGTTCCGTGAGCTGGACGTCGTGACCAAGCCGACATCCATGTCCTTCAGCGTGCAGCATGTGGGCGAGGGGCTGGAGTTCAACGGCGGCAGTTTGAACCTGTTGTTCGGCCAGCGTAAAAACCTGCTCAATCTCCGCTACTGGCGGATGCTCGCCCAGATCGCGCGCTTCAACAGCGAGACCGTGGAGGAGCTTGGGAACGCCGCATTTGGAGACATGTCGCTGCGTGACTATGTGAAAGCGCGCGGCTACGGGGACGATTTCCTCCGCTGGTATCTCTCGCCGATGGCGGCCGCGGTGTGGTCCAGTCCGCCCGAGCGCATCGATGAGTTCCCCGCCCGGACGCTGATGCGGTTCTGGCACAACCACGGATTTCTCGGTCTCGACACCCAGCATCCATGGCGCACGGTGTCGGGCGGATCGAGATGTTATGTTGAAAAACTGACCCAACCGTTCGAGCAGAATATCCACCGTGGGGCGGGAGTGCGAGCTGTCAGTCACGCATCCCATGGAGTTCATGTGATATTGAATGATGGTAGTCATCATCAGTTTGACAGGGTCGTCATCGCCGCGCACGGCGACCAGGCCTTGCGGATGACTGCCGATCCGACGGGCTTGGAGAGCGAGTTGCTGGGACGCTTCCGCTATCAGGAAAACGAGGCGTTGCTCCACACCGATCCGCGGTTCATGCCGAAGACCCGGCGCTGCTGGGCGTCCTGGAACTACCGCATCGAAGCCGGCGGAAAGCTCCACTCGACGCACTATTGGATGAACGAGCTGCAAGGCGTGTCGGAGCACGAGCAATACTTCGTTTCTATCAA
>JBFZFJ010000336.1:0-23184 GCA_041306405.1 Verrucomicrobiales bacterium
CCCCCTCCCTCGGACTCAGCGCCACCCCGCGCCTCGTCGCCCAAGTCCTCGCCGGAAAATACTGCGACCACCTTCCCTTCTACCGCCAGCAGGGCATCTTCCTCCGGCGCTACGGCGTCGACTTCCCGCGCAACACCTTCTGCCACTGGACGGATGTCAGCGCCGACCTCTGCGAGCCGGTCTACAAACTCATCCACGCCGGCCTGCTCGCAAACACCAACCTCCAAGCGGACGAGACACCCATCCGCTATCAGAATCCCGGCAAGGGTAAATGCTCCACCGGCTACCTCTGGGTCATCCACGCCCCGCGCAACGGCATCAAGGGAGACATCCTCTATCAATGGCACCCCAGCCGCAAAGCCGCCTGCCTCGACGACCTGCTCCCAAGCTATCAAGGCTATTTGCAAACCGACGCCTACGCCGCCTACGACTCCTGGATTGCCGGCAAGGACGGCAAGGACGGCATCATCCTCGTCGCCTGCTGGGCCCACGCCCGGCGCAAGTTCCATGAAGCCTTCAAGTCCGGCCAAACCCTCGCCGCCGGACCACTCGCCGCCATCGCGCGGATCTACCAGATCGAAACCACCCTGCGCAAAACCCACGCCGAGTCCGCGGAACGCTCCCAAGTCCGCCAAGCGCGGTCCGCCCCACTGCTGCAGATCCTCAAAGCCGACCTCGTCACCCTGCGTGCCCGACCGGAAGTCCTTCCCAAAAGCGCCTTGGGAAAAGCCATCGACTACACCCTCACCCTCTGGGCCAAGCTCACCCTCTACGTCGATCAAGGGCAGCTCGAGATCGACAACAACTGGATCGAGAACGGCATCCGCCCCACCGCCATCGGCAAGAAGAACTGGCTCTTCATCGGCGGCGAGGCCACCGGCCAGCGCAGCGCCATCATCTACACCCTCATCGAGTGCGCCCGCCGTCACGGCCACAACCCCGAAGCCTACCTCGCCGACATCCTGGAACGGCTTCCCGCCATGACCAATCAGGACGACCTGACCCAGCTCCTCCCATCCCGCTGGCGAGCGGCCGCCGCAACGGATCCCGCGCCCGAAACGGCACTCAGCGTCTGAAGCAAGTGAGATCATAGAAAACATACCCGCCTGTGTATGCTACTTATGCTCCGTCGCACAGTGGCCGCCGATTGACCGCTTACGTCGCCGCCGAGTGCCGCGCCAGATCGGAAGCCGTGGAAGTCGCCTGAACAGCCGCGCACCGCTCGCTCAATGCGGACCAACCCGGGGGGATGAATTTAGGACGCTTACGATGACTACACGTAAATTGACGGGGATTTCTAAGCAAAACAAGTAATGTTTCAAACTGACTCCTTTAACACAAATCATAGATGACACGATGAGTTACCAGCCAGTTGTTTCTGTAGTCATGCCGGCGTATAATGCCTCCCGCTGGATTGAAGCCACGCTCTGCTCTGCGCAGAGCCAGACTTTAAGGGAGATCGAAATCATCGTTGTTGACGACGGTTCGGTGGACGGCACTCCAGAGATCGTTGGGGGTTTTGCGATCCATGATCCTCGCATTCGGTTGGTTTGTCAGGAGAATGCAGGGGTGGGTGCAGCTCGCAATACGGCAATTCAATCTGCCCGTGGAGAGTTTATCGCGCCACTTGACGCCGATGATCTGTGGGAGCCCGACAAATTGGAAAAACAGGTCGATCGTATGAGGCAGTGCGGGGGGGGGACCGCGATGATCTATTGTTGGTCCCGCCAGATCGACGAGGGTGGGAATTCATCATACAGCTATTCGCCCTTTTCAATCGAGGGTGACCTCTTGAGCGCGATCATCTTGAGGAATTTTCTAGGAAACGCAAGCGTGCCCCTGTTGCGTGCCGAAGCTCTCGCGCGCTCCGGTCTCTACCTAACGAGAAATGAGCAGGGCGGAGTACAAGGATGTGAAGATTGGGACCTTTCCATCCGTATGTCCGAGCGGTGGCAAGTGGGACTCGTTCCGGAAGTTCTCGTCAGTTATCGGCAAGTGAGATCCTGTATGAGCGCGGGAACTGCCGGTATGTCGGCTTCATATCGACTGGTGATGGAGCGGGCACGGCAGCGAAACCATCATCTTCCGGGAGCGCTGTTCCGTTGGTCCGCGGGTCATTTTCAGTCATATCTTGTTTCGAAGAGCTACGGATGTCGTGATTTCAAAGGCTGTCTTGCGGCCGCTTCTCGGTCGATCGCCGCCGATCCCGTGGTGCTTCTGAACTGGCATCTGCACAGCCTCACGATCAAGAGCTTGATTTGGCTGGCCGTCGGAAACTGGTTTATGAGGATTTTCAAGCGACGTGATAAGGGCTTCAAGGCGTGCTGCAGCGCCACCCATTTGCCAGCCAAGGTCACGCTGTTTGAGCGGATTCAAGAGCGACGCTGGACGAAGGTTGTCGAAGAGAAAGCATAGCGACATATCATCAGACTTTTAACACCTATCTACCCCCCAAACATATGTTACTGCCAGTAAAGCCTCTCGATTTTGAAATCACTACGAACGATGATTTCTGCGTTGCGCCGGATGTTAAATCCGCCAGGGTGCTTGTGCGCTGGCAGGACGCACCAATCGGCGTGCTGGAGATACCGGTGGTGGCCGGCCGGGTGCGGGCCGCGGATGTTAAAAAGCAGACGACGGATCATTTTCCAGCCGCCTTCCTGAGGGAGTTGGCACGGCGGGCGCTGCTGCGCGGCGGCATCGGTGAAAAAGTCGCCATTTCGGATTATTGGCATGTTCCTGTGCCTGAGGCTGAAGCGACAAGTCCCGATATTTCAATCGCTGTTTGCACGCGGGATCGAGCTGACGATCTTGAGTTTTGTCTTGAATCGCTGGCGGCACAATCGTCCGAACCGCTTGAGGTGCTCGTGATCGATAACGCGCCTGCGACGGATGCCACGGAGCGCCTGGTAAGGGAGAACTTCCCGCAGTTTCGCTATGTACGCGAGGATACTCCGGGACTCGACCATGCGCGCAATCGGGCGATTCGCGAAGCCAAGGGTGAGGTGATCGCGTTTACCGATGACGATGTGGTGGCGGACCGCGGCTGGACCGCCGCGCTGGGCCGCGCGTTTGCTGCGGATCCTTCGCTTGGTCTTGTGACGGGTTTGATCGAGCCGGTGGAACTGGAAACTCCCGCTCAGGTATGGTTCGAACGTTACGGCGGATTCGGCCGTGGATGCTTTCGCCATTACATGCAACTGAAGCGGGCCGCGGCGATGCCTTGGGAGATGGTGGGCGCGGGCCGGCTGGGTGCGGGTGCGAATATGGCAATGCGGCGCGTGGTTTTTGACGAAATCGGGCTGTTTGATCCCGCCCTTGATGTGGGCACCCCGACGCGCGGTGGAGGTGATCACGAGATTTTCTTCCGCATGCTGCGGTCCGGTTGGCTTTGTCTCTATGAGCCCTGCGCTGTTGTTCGTCACCGTCACCGTCGAACGATGGGAGAACTGCGGGGGCTACTATACAATTATGGCTATGCTACGCGTTGTTTTCTGGAACGCGAGGCGTGTGATTTTCCAGAGGATCGGCTTGCGATCCAGCGCCTGTCCCGGTGGTGGTGGCGTCATTGGGCAATGGCGAGGTGGTTTGCTTCCGCATGGTGTCCGGACCGCTTTCCGGGGGATTTGGTCAAGGCCGAGATCAAAGGTTTCATTGATGGCCGCGGCGGTTACCGGCGCGCCCGCCAGGCAATCGTTCCCGACGAGTCGGCTCGGCCTGATGCGTTTCGAATCGAGTCGGACAACGCGCCCAAGCTGCGGAATATCGGCCTGGTGCTGGTGGATGTGGACATGCCATTGCGTGCGCTGCCTGAGGGGGCGCAGTGCGAGTCACTCGACGTGGTCGTCCGCTGGCGCGGTCGCCCGCTGGGTCGGGTCCGGATTCCGACGCTGGGACAAACTGTGAGTATCTGGCGTCTCGCGGACATGATTGCCGAACGATTCGGGCGAATCATCCTTTCCCCTGGCAGTGACTCGAGTTTGGCCTGGTCCGAGTTTCACGCCGAACTGGGTCAGCTTCTTCAGGTTGGAGTCTCGGCGGATCCTCCTGCGGCTGAGCCTTCGGTAAGTATCATCATCGCCACCTGCAACCGTCCCGAATCGCTGCGCCGGTGCCTGGGATCCCTGCTAACCCTCCGTTACGGAGGACGCACCGAAATCATCGTGGTGGACAACCGCCCCGCCGCAAACGGCGCGTCAACGGTGGTGAAAGAATTTCCCGGCGTGAGGCTCATCGCGGAAGATCAGCCCGGTTCGTCATACGCACGCAATGCCGGGGTATCCGCGGCGAATTGCGAGATCATCGCGATGACCGATGATGACATGGAGGTGTCGCCAGACTGGCTTATTCATTTGGTCGAGCCATTTTCACGGGCGGATGTGTATGCCGTCACCGGCAACACGCTTGCCGCCAGCTTGGAGACGCCAGCCGAGCGGGATTTCGAGAAATACGGTGGCTTTTGCCGTGGTTTCTCCCGCATGGAATTCGGCACATCGTGGTTCCATCGGTGGCGACGGCGTGCGGCGCCCACCTGGTGGATCGGAGGGAGTGGAAACGCCGCGTTTCGGTCTTCCATTTTCAGCGATCCGGAGATCGGGACGTTTATGGAAACCCTCGGCGCGGGTGTTCCCGCCGGAGTGGGAGAAGACACGATGATGTTCTATCAAATTCTGCGGGCTGGAGGTGCCATCATTTATGATCCGGCTGCCATTGCCTGGCACCATCACCGCGTCAGCGAGGGCGAGCTCCAGCGGCAGATCTTTGCCTACTCCAAGGGCCATGTGGCGTATCACCTGCTCACCCTCATGAAATATCGCGATCGGCGGGCGCTCACGCGGATTCTCGCAGAGTTACCGCTTTCCCTCGCGCGCCGGGGTTGGCAGCGCCTGCGCGGCAGAGGCTCGTATCCATGGCGGCTTCTTGCCACCGAGATCGGGGGCACCCTTCTCGGGCCATGGGCGCTCTGGCGCAGCCATTGCCGCGTGCGTGAAATCGGGCCAGGACTTAAGCCGCTGAAATCCGCCGAAGAAATCGGGCCGACCGGCATATCTAACACGAAACTTGAGGCGAGCCCATGAACATCGCCTCCAGTTTCAATGCGAGCAAACGTCGCCGCTGGCAGCACGCGAGGGATCTGTTTTTGGTAATGGTCGCTCGCGATCTCAAGATCCTCTACAGCCGCTCTTCCCTGGGTTTCGGCTGGGCTTTGGTGACGCCGCTGCTCCAGCTCTTTATCTTCTCGTTCGTTTTCCGACGGGCCTTGCGGATGCCGATCGAAAACTATGCGTCGTTTGTGTTCATCGGCGTCCTCGTGTTCGGCTGGTTCCAGGGCGCGTTGGGGATGAGCGGCGGGCTGATCACCGGCAGCAAGGCGCTCGTCACTCAGCCCGGCTTCCCCCTCACGCTGCTGCCTCATGTGATGGTCGCGGTGCGGCTGTTTCACTTCATGATCGCGCTGCCGATTTTGTTCGGGTTGCTGTGGTGGCAGGGCGTCCGCCCGTGTTTGCCTTGGCTTTCGTTGCCGGTGCTGTTGGTCGTGCAATATCTGCTGATTGTCGGGCTCGCTTATCCGCTGGCATCGATCAACGTGATTTTCCGCGATACCCATCACATCGTCGGTGTGCTTTTGCAATTGATGATGTTTTTGACACCCGTCTTCTACAGTTTGGATAATGTTCCGGCGCCGTTGCGACCCTGGTTTTACCTCAATCCGATGGTTGGAGTGGTTCAGTCTTGGCGGGCGGTCCTGCTGGACGGAGCCTGGCCGGATCCGCGGGTGCTATCCGGACTGCTGGTGCTCGGGATCGTGCTACTGATCGCGGGCCGCAGGATTTTCGTGAGTCAAAGCCACCGCTTCGCCGAGGAAATGTGATGAAAGTATTAGTCAAAGCCGACAACGTTGGGAAGACCTTCCTCCGTCGATCCGACGCCAGAAGATGGCGGGATCTGGCGGCGGGGGCCTGGAGACGATCCGCGCAAGGGCCATTGTGGGCGTTGCGCGGTGTCTCGTTCGAGGTCGCAGCCGGAGAAATGTTGGGAGTCGTCGGAGCCAATGGCGCGGGAAAGTCAACCTTGCTGCGTCTGCTGGGCGGCATCGGCAAGCCCATCACCGGCAGCGTGGAGCTTCACGGGCGAATCGGCGCGCTGCTCGAACTGGGCGGGGGATTCCAAGGCGATCTGACAGGAAGGGAAAACGCGATCCTCGCCGCGGTGGTGGCAGGGCTTTTAAAGCGCGAGGCCATTGAACGTCTGCCGGAGATCATCCGTTTTGCCGAGCTGGAGGATTTCATCGACGCCCCGGTGCGGACCTACAGCACCGGGATGACGATGCGGTTGGCCTTCGCCGTGGTGGTGCATACGGATCCGGAAATCATGTTGGTCGATGAATACCTGTCCGTCGGCGATTTGTCATTTCAAGCGAAGTGCGGTGCCCGCATCGCCGAACTGCGCGAGCGCGGTTGCGCAATCGTACTTGTTTCCCACAGCATGGACCAGGTCCGGGAGTTATGTGATCGGGCGCTGTGGTTGCGGCACGGGGCGGTGGTGGCTTGTGATTCTGCGCGTTCGGTCGCCGCGACTTATGAACAGGAGATGCGGGAGGAGTCTCTGCGCCGCACGCCCGCCGCTCCAGCCCGCGCCACGGATATGGGTATCGAACTCAGGCCTAGGGAAAACCGGTTTGGCTCGCTGGAGATGGAGATCACCGGGGTTGTCCTGCGCCCTGGTCCGATGCTGACCACCGGCGGGACACTTGGAATTGAAATCGGGTATCACGCGGAAAAATCCCTCCCGACTCCGGTCTTCACGGTGTCGATCAGCCGGCCCGACGGCACCGTCTGCCTCGACACGAACACGCTATCCGCGCGCGCCGCCGTGGCGCAAGTCAAAGGGAGCGGCACCATCCGGCTGGTCATTGATCGACTGGACCTCGTGGCCGGCTCTTATTTCGTGGATGTCGGGGTTTTTGAATCCAGCTGGAGTCACGCCTACGATTATCATTGGCATGCCTATCAATTAGCCGTCGGGGGAGGTTCCGCCCACAAGGGGATTCTCGCGCCCCCATGCCACTGGTCGCTTGCGGAAGCCACAGGCTCGCCCCGCGGGAAGGAACGGCTGGCGTAGCTAGAGAGAATTCGTGACATATGAGATCAAATGGATCAGGATTCCATGGTTACTGGAGAATTTCAACCGTGCCCTGGGGTTTGAATGATGCGGTTAAGGAATCATTGTAACGCACCAAGGATTAACAAAATAACAGAACAAAATTATGAAGACTGTAGATGAAAAAGAATCGGGCAGAGGAAGAAACTTTATTGGAAATTCTCATGAGGCTGCCAATCGCCGGAAATTGTGGGACGCCTCGGGTCGAGCATGGCGCCGCTTCCGGGCGGGTATCCAATCCGGTCTGGCCGGCGCGATGTCACTTTTCATTGTCGTTGTGTCCACGGGATGTGGAAACATGAATCCGGCCCCGCCGGTGCCTGCCGAGGCATACAGATCGAAGCCGAACGCGACCCTTGCCGCGGGTGATGAAATCAAAGTCGCGTTCTCTGGAGCGCCTGAGTTGAACGTGCAGCAGAAGATCCAGGCGAACGGGAAGGTCAGTCTGCCTACGATCGGAGATGTCAGCGCGGTGGGGAAGAGCATCACGGGCTTCCAGTCGGAACTGACATCGCGCTATCAGCCGCATTTGCAGGATCCCGGGGTGACGGTCTCGGTCGAGACGGCTGCCGCGGGGGTCTATGTCTCTGGAGAAGTGCTGCGGCCGGGAAAAATTCCGTTGGATCGTCCGATGACAGCTCTCGAAGCGGTGATGGAATGCGGCGGCTTCACCAAATTCGCGAACCCCAAGCAGGTGATCGTCGTCAGAAATCAGGGGGGCAGGAGCCAGCGATACGTGCTGAACATGAACGAAGCCCTCTACGGCACGGATAGCAGCCCGTTCTACGTGCGGACTTACGACGTCATTTATTTGAAGCAGAGCAACTGGTGACCGGGCTCGCTCACTCGGCGAGTGCCTGTTCGATCAGCTTGAGGATCGCGATTCGGCCGGTCCGGCTTTTTGAGGAGCTGGTGATCACCGGCGGGATTCCGGCGAGCTCCTCGGGCAGGGTTTCAAGAAACGCTTTCACCGTCGCCCGGGTCTTGGCGGGGGACTGCTTGTCTTCCTTGGTGAAGACCAGGGCGAAGGGGACTTTGCATTCCAACAGCCAACTGACGAATGAGACGTCGATGGGTTGGGGGGTGAGGCGGGAGTCGATCAAGACGAACACCAGCCGGAGATTTTCGCGTTGTTCCAGATAGTCGCCGACCGATTCGTTGAAATTGATTTTCTCGCTTTTGGCGACTTTGGCGTAGCCGTATCCCGGCAAGTCCACGAGGCTCCAGGATTCGTTCATCACGAAGAAATTGAGGAGCTGGGTCTTGCCCGGAGTGGCGGATACTTTCGCGAGCGCGTCCTTGTTGGAAAGCATGTTGATCATCGACGACTTGCCGACGTTGGACCGGCCGATGAAGGCGAATTCCGGGCGGTGCCAATCGGGTGCCGATTGGAGGTCGCGGGCACTCATGTTGAAGACGGCTGACTTGATTTGCATTGATTTGAAGACGAGAATAGGAGCTCCCACGGGAGCTCCTTTTTTATTTTACGGGATGGAGACGGAAACTACAGGCCCGGCACCGATCTTCATTGGATCCCGGAATTACGTCGAGCCTGGGATTTGACGTCTGAAAGTCGGAGGATTCATCAAAAATGGCTTTTCTCATGAATCAAATTAATGGGTGGAATGAATCCTGCTGTATTACGGGCGATGCATCAACCCAACTCATTGAAAACAAGTGGCCTTATCTTAGGGATTCTCGCCTTCGGAACCGCCGTGACCCACGCCCAAGACGCTGCTCCGGCCATCGATTCGGGCAATACCGCGTGGATTCTGACCTCCACGGCCTTGGTTTTGTTCATGACGATGCCGGGTCTGGCCTTGTTTTACGGCGGCTTGGTGAGGGGGCGGAACGTGCTTTCGGTGATGGCCCAATGCGCGGGAATCGCCTGCATAGCTTCGCTTTTGTGGGTCGCGGGGCTCTACAGTCTGGCGTTCAAGGGCGATGGCGCGTGGATCGGAAATCTCGACGCCGCCTTTTTGAAAGGCATTCACATCGAGACAGTTGCGCCCGGGACCCAGCTTCCGGAGACGCTGTTCGTGATGTTTCAAATGACCTTCGCCATCATCACGCCGGGCTTGTATGTCGGGGCGGTGGTCGAGCGGATGAAATTCGGGGCGATCATGCTTTTCTCCGCTTTGTGGCTGGCGGTGGTTTACGCGCCCGTCACCCACTGGGTTTGGGGCGGCGGCTGGTTGCAGGACATGGGAGTCAAGGATCTGGCGGGCGGCATCGTGGTGCATGCGACCGCCGGGGTTTCCGCGCTCGTCCTCGCGATCATTCTCGGCAAGCGCCGGGGATTTCCCGAGCATCCGCATCCTCCACACAATCCGGGGATGGTCTTTGTGGGTGCCGCGATGCTGTGGGTCGGGTGGTTCGGATTCAATGCCGGGAGCCAGCTCGCGGCGGGCGGCGGTGCCGGGATGACGATGTTGGTGACCCATCTGTCCGCTTGTGCGGCGGCCTTGGTCTGGTGCCTTCTCGAACGGATTCGCAACGGCAAGGTCGGGTTGATCGGCATGGTGACCGGTCTGGTAGCGGGCTTGGCGACGATCACGCCGGCGTCGGGTGATGTCGGCCCGCTGGGCGCGATCGTGATCGGGTCGATCGCGGCTGTGATTTGCTATTTCTCGGTCAGTTTGATCCGGGAAAAGTGGCACATCGACGACTCGCTGGACGTGTTCGCGGTGCATGGAGTGGGCGGGATTCTGGGAACGCTGCTGCTGGCGGTTTTCGGGCAGAGTTCGTTGGGCGGTCTTGGAAACGTGAAATCGATCGGCACCCAGCTTGGGATCCAGGCAACGGGCCTCGGGGCGGCCATTCTGTGGTCGGCGGTCGCCACGGTTGCGATCGCCTGGCTCGTGAAAGTCACGCTCGGCCTGCGGGTGAGCGAGGAGCAGGAATACGAGGGCGTGGACCGCTCGGAGCATGGCGAGAACGCCTATCCGATGGAGCCGTGAGCTATCGTTTCTCGATCGCGACCAGCGTGATGTCGTCCATTTGCGGGCCTTCGCCGGTGAACTGGGCGAGCTCTTCCTGCATCCGGTTAAGCACGGCTTCGGCTCCCAATGGCGCGGCCATGCGGAAGGCCTCGCACATTCGCTCCATGCCGAATTCCTCTTCGTGCGCGTCCACCGCTTCCTTCATGCCGTCGGTGTAAAAAAGCACGCAGTCGCCGGATTTCATCTCCACTTCCTGATCCCGCGTCACGCGCTCGAAGACCGCGCCGCTGTCGATGCCAAGTGCGAGGCCGGGTGAGCGGAGGAGTTCGACCTTGCCGGTCTCCCGCCGGAATAACAGCGCGGGCTCGTGTCCCGCGCGGGAGAGGGTGAGCATGCCGGTGGCGGTGTCCAGGACGCTGTAAGCCATGCTGATGAACATGTCTTCGCGGATGTCCGGGAAAATCTGGCGGTTGACGGCGGCCATAACGTTAGATGGCGAGATTTCGCCGGAGGCGACCGAGCGCAGGGCGCTGCGGCACATCGCCATCAGCATGCCGGCCGGGACTCCTTTGCCCGAGACGTCGGCGATGACGATGCCGAATTTTTGCGCGCCGAGGTCGATGTAGTCGTAGTAATCGCCACTGATGATTCGTGCCGGAAGGTTGGTTCCGCTGATCCGGAAGCCGGCGACGACCGGGTCTTGTTGGGGCAGCAAAATCCGCTGCACTTCGCGGGCGTTTTTCAACTCGCTTTCGATCGCGCGTTTCTCATGGGCTTCCCGGTGAATCCGGGCGTTGCCGATGGCGAAGGAGGATTGCTCGGCCGCCGAGCGAAAGACGGCGAAGTCGTTGGCGGTGAAATTGCCGTCCTCACGGCGGCGGGCCACGACCAAGACTCCGAGGTCCTTATTGGCGTGGCGAAGCGGGGAGAGCAGTGCCGACACATCGCCGGTGTAGCGGGTGAAGGCGTCGCGAAACGCGGGATGGTTTTTCACATCCTTGACATGGATCGGCTCGCCCACGCTGAGGCAATAACCGAGGATCCCTTCGTCCAGGGCGACGCGGGACAGGCGAAGATGGCTTTCGAGCGCCCGCGGATCGCGCTCCGCCTTCTTGCGGATTTCCACCGGAATCCCGATCAGTGGCGGACATTCTTCCGAAATGTAGGACGGATTGAGGAAATCATTTTCGGCGTTCACGAAGTAAATCGCTCCGCCACGGGCGGTGACGACCTTGTCGATGCCATCCACGATGATGCGGGAGAGCAACGAGGGGGACGGCTCGTTTTCGATCGCCAGGCCAAGGTCATGCAGGAAGGTGAACATCCGGTGCTCCTCGCCCTCGAGATCGTTGAATTTCTTGCGGATGATCCGGGATTTCCGGCGCTGGTTCCGAAGGGCGAGCAACAATACCGCGATCACCAGTGCGCCGACTGCTAGGATGATGGCGGTGGAGTCGGGCATCCTTGCGGCGCTATGATTGCTCTCCCGGCGTCTCCGCCTGCTTCTGCTTCGTCTCCAGCTCGGATTCCAGCAAGGTGACGACGTTTGAAAACGCGCGCAGGTTCCGCTCGTTGGTTTCGGAAAGGACCTTGTGCGCCTCGAGCACGTGTTTCGTTTGCTGGATCTGGCCCAAGGCGGTGGCCGGGCGGTGGGGCTTCAAGGCGGCGCGAATCGACTCGACGGATGCTAACCAAGCTGCTTTTTCCGGGTCGATTTCCATCAGGAAATCCAGGCCCAGATCCTCAAGCGAGTGTCGGTTGCGTTCGCTGGCATCGGCGATTTGAAGGACCGCGCCGGGCTTGGCGGACAGGCGGCTGGCCATTCCGGCAAGCGTTCCCATGAACGTGGAATCCATGCCGGTGCAGGCTTGTAAATCCACGACCAGACAAGCCTCACCTGAGGCGATTCGCTCGAGGCCGAACGCTTTCAGCGCGGGACTGTTCAAGAACGAGCCTTTCCCCTCACAGCGGATCCAACTGAATCCATCGAAGATTCCGACTAAAATTGGGCATTCCGTTGTCACTGAAAAAAAGCCGTCATTTGAACGGCAAGGGATTGCTGAATGTAAAATCAGAGTGGCCGATGGTCAACCATCCATCTGAGAATTCAGCAACTCACCGCCAGAGGTAGGATTGGCGGCTGGCGATCTCGCGTTTGCCCCGCCGCAGCGTGGCTTTCCAGGTCAAGACCTTGCCTCCCTTGAAATAGTCGTCGCCGATCACGGCGAATTCCGCCAGTCCCTTGGTGGCGGATGAAGGGAAGCTTTTCGTCATTTGTTTCACCAGGCTGGCGCTGCCGCCTTGCTGATACTGGAAGATGAGTTCCACATCGCCCTGGCCCGCGCCGTCCGGGTCGTTCCAAAGCAAGGTGTAATATTGCCCGAGCCTGTTGCGTTGCTCCGCCCAGCTGACCGCGCCGTATAGGTGGCGCTCCTTCTCCATCCTCGCCATCGGCTGGTCACTCCCTTTTGGCTCCACGTCGCGGAGTTGGAACTGTTTGACCGCCAAGGCTTGGCGCGGTCCCGCGCAGGCACCGAGCAATAACACCGCAAGAAGACTGTAGCAGGGATTCACGCCGGGGGATTTAACCGGCGCGGGAGCGTGATTCAAGGCACAAGAAATTTCGCGCGGCTTTTCGCGCCCGGTCACTCGGCCTTCGGCTCCACCGGTGGCACCGGAGTGGTGGCGGCCGGCGCCTCGGGATCGATCACCGTTGGAATCGCGCCCTCCGGCGGCGGGCCCGCGGGCTCGACGACGGGAAGCGGTTGGCCGAAGCCGTTGCCGGGCAGGGGAGGATAAATCTGATATTCCCCGGGAGCCGTTGTCGGTGTCTGCGTCGCGGCGTTCGGATCCTCGAGCATGACTGAGGGGACGAATCCCACCTCGCCGCTATCGAGCTCCACTTTCACATAACTGTCGCTGGTGGAAATCACCTTCATCGAGGAGCCCCGCGTCAGAAGCTTGTCCGCGTCCGCATCGCCTTTCGGGCGGGTTTTGAAAAAGGCAGTGTTGTCCATCGACGTCCGGACGAACTGGCCTGCGGAAAACGTGGTGCTGGTGGTCGGTGTGGAGCGATTGCCGCTGCCGGCCGGAAGGAGCGGATTGTAGCCCCCGTTGGTGACTGGGCCCGTCATTGTCTCGCATGCCGCGAGACTCAGGAAAGCAAGAGCGGAGATGGCCGGAATGCACTTCATAGATACGAGAAAGTGGCACGTTCCGGGGGCGTGGTCAACGTCATTTCAGGCAGCGAAATTTGCAGGCGGGACGAATGGTGGGAATCAGGATCTGAAAGGGTGGTGGCCGCTGTTGTCACTGTTTCCGGTCATTTTCTGTGTTTTGACGAGTCCGTGCCCATGCCGGACTCAAAACGGGCAAGTCGAGCGGAAGGCGTGTTCGTCAGCCCATTCGTAGATCATCCGGCGGGAGGCGGCGTTGTTGGCGGCGAGGATTTCCAACATCTCTCGGTGGCGTGTCAGGTCTTCCCGGAGTCCGCGTTTGATGGATACCGGACTGGCGATGGTGCCGTAGAAGGGATCCCGGAACCGCTGGAGCGGGCCGTATTGCGGCTCGTCCGGCAGGTGGTGCGTCTGCCGCTTGAGGTCGTCGATCTGTTCCTTGAGGACCATGCAGTAAACCTTGAGTTTCTCGTCGCCGGCAGTGGCGAGGTTGGTGGCTTCCTCGCCGAGCCATTCCATTTCGAGCTGGAGCATTTCCCGCAAATCATTGGCGGCATAGGCGGTGTTGAGGCGCTGCATCCAGACTTTCTTGTGCTCCTTGAGCTGCGGGTCGGGCTCGAGATCCGGGTGGAAGGCCTTGGCGAGTTGTTTGAAGAGCGACTTGAGGTCGCGGTTTTTGGCGTCCTCCAGTTCGAGGCGTTTGCGCTCCTTTTCGGCCTGGGCCTTGGTGGGTTTGCGGCGGGGCTTTTCCGCAGCTTCCGGGGAATCCGCCATGTCTCCAAAAAGCGCCGAGGCGGCGCCCAGGCGTTCGCGCACCGTGCGCTCGAATTCCTCGGGATCGCCATTCGGATCAAGGTCGCTCAGATCCAGCTCGACCCCGGCCTGACGCGCGGTCTGTTCGATCATCTCACGCAGGAAATCGAATTCCTCGTTGTCGTCCTCTTGCCTCCGCTGGTCGTCGACGGAAGGACCGAACTCCGCGATGACGGCCTCCAGACCGGCGATTTCCTCCTCGCCGAGCCCCACGGGATCGCCCAGCAGGTCCGCCGCCTTGCCACTCAACAAGTCGCCGAACCACTGGCGGCGCTTGGCTGTTAGGTTGAGGCTTTGCATGGCTTTGCGGCCATTGAAGACGAGGTCCCGATTCGCGCGGTTGAGATCTTCGATCAGTGGCATCAACTCGCGGATGGCGACGGCGAGAATGTCGTCGAGCCGTGCCTGCTCGCCCGCGTGGCGGGCTTTGGTGGTTTCGAGACTTTTCATCAGGCGGTTGAATTCCACCTGCGTCCGGCTGAGAGGGGCGTCCTTCCCCGGACGAATGACCAGACCCTCTTTGTGGTGGGCGGGTTTGTGCTGAGGCTTGCGTTTCATCGGCAGGGATTTTCCCGCTAAACGGCCTGAAGTCAATCGCCCGGGCGGTCGGCTGGGCCTCCATTTCCCTTTTGATGAAATCGGGGTATATTAAGAAATGAGGCGGCTGTTCATCATTCTGTTCGCCTGTGTTTCCACCCCCATCCCAGCAGGAGCCATGGAACTCACCAGCACGGCATTCAAGCACAACGGAACCATTCCCGCCGGGCATTCCTACCATGGCGGAAACATCAGTCCGCCGCTGGCGATCGCCGGGGTCCCCGCCGGCGCCGTGAGTCTGGCGCTGATTTGCGACGATCCGGACGCACCCGGCGGCACGTGGGTGCACTGGGTGGTTTGGAACCTCGATCCGAAAACGAAGCAAATCCCCAAAGGCGGCCTGCCTCCTCAGGCGGTCGTGGGGAAAAACAGCTGGGGCAAAGCCGAATGGGGCGGACCCGCACCGCCCAGCGGCACCCACCACTATGTCTTCAAACTCTACGCGCTCAAAGAACCTCTCGTCTTGAAGCCCGGCGCGGACGCCAAGGCGCTCGACGCCGCCATGCAAGGCGAAATCCTGGCAGAAGCCAGGTTGGTCGGCCTCTACTCCGCCGCGCGTTGAAGGTTCCCCGGCGGGAAGAACGGGGCATTTCCGGAGCTGAAACGGCCATTTGACTTCGGCACCCGAACGCCTATTTTCACTGTCGCCCCAAACCCATGAATCATAAGATCACGCTCACCCTTTTGGCGGCGCTTGTCCCGGTCGCGGGATCATTCGCCCAGACCCCGAAGCCGCGGGAAGATCTCCAATTCCTTAAAAAGGCGGCTCTGCAAATCGACCAGCACATCGCCACGTTTTATCGCCGCAAAAACCTGGATGTTCCCAAGGTCACCGACGACGCGACCTTCCAGAGGCGCGCGTTTCTCGTTTCCGTGGGACGCATCCCGACGGCCGAGGAAGCCCTCGCGTTTTTGGAAATCGAGGACCCCGCCAAGCGGGAATCGCTGGTGGACTATCTGCTGAAATCCAAGGGCTACTCCAGCCACATGTCGAACTGGGCCTTCGACCTGCTGCGGCTCACCGACGGCCGCACCGGTTCCTCCGCCAGCAACGAACCCTACCGCCACTGGGTCCGCTCCGCCATGAGCGACAACATGCCGTGGAATGAATTCACCCGTCGTCTCGTCGCCTCATCGGGCGACGGCTGGGACCCGCAAACCGCCGCCGTCGGTTACTACACCCGGGACCGCGGCATGCCGCTCGACAATCTATCCAACACGATGCGCGTCTTCCTCGGGACCCGCATGGAGTGCGCCCAGTGCCACGACGACCCCTACGGCACCACGGAGCGGTACGATTTCTATCAACTCGCCGCCTTCACCCACGGCCAGACCACCGTCGGCCAGACCAACATGGAATCCCTCTGGCAGGAACTCCGGGACGGTGACAGGTCCCAAAGTGAGGAATACCGCGTGGCGCAGGTGCTGTGGGACCGCGTTTACGGAATGTCCCTGGGCGGTGGCGGCGTGGGCCAAATCCCGCTGCCGGCGGACTATCAGTATCGCGACGCCACGCCCGGCGAAGTGGTCGGCGCGCGGACTCCCTTCGGCCAGACGGTCCGCATGTCTGAAAAGCGCGTGGAGTCCGATGGCCGGAAAAAACTCGCAACATGGATCGTCGCGAAGTCCGCGGACCAGTTCCCCGCGGTCATCGCCAACCGGATGTGGAAACGCGTCATGGGCAAAGGCGTCTACGAGCCGGTGGATGAATTCATTCCCGCCGACAAGACCACCTATCCCGGCCTCGTGAGCTATCTGGGCACGCTCATGGTGGAGCTGGATTACGACCTCCGCGCCTTCCAGCACGTCCTGCTCCTCACCCGCACCTTTCAGTTCGGGGCCAATCCGAATCCCTCGTCCATCGAGGGCGGCGACGATTTCCACGGCCGGAAAATCGAACGCCTGTCCGCCGAACAAATCTGGGACTCGCTCGTCACCCTGGCCGCCGGCGATCCCGACAAACAACCCGCCCGCTCCTTGGAAACCCGCATCTTCGTGGGAGGCAAACCCGTGCTCGTCGGGAAGAAGGACATGACCCAGCTCTCGAAAGAAGTCCTCGCCCTCAAGTCGGAAAAGGAACTCCGCTCATACTTCTCCAAGTTCCTCAAAGAAGTGCAAAGCGCTTCAGCCGACTCTGAAAGCCCCGGCTCGATGATGGCGATGACCGCCAACCGCTCTTATAACAAGGACGCGAAAGTCCGCGCCTCCGAGCTCCCGTCACCCGCCCCGCGCGATCACTTCCTCTATCTGTTCGGCGCTTCCGACCGCGAGGTCGTGGACGCCTTCAGCCGCGAGCCGAACGTCGGCCAAGTGCTCTCGCTGATGAACGGCTTCGTCCAGCGCGAATTGGTGAACAAGCCCGCCGCCCATCTCTACAAATCGCTCGAAGGCGCCACCACCGACAAGGAGAAGATCCGCCGCCTTTACATCGCCGTCCTCAACCGCCCGCCGTCCGGCGAGGAAATGTCGTGGATGCTCGACGAGGTCAAAAAGCAAGGCGACGCCGGCTACCGCAACATCGTCTCCGCCCTCGTGATGTCCTCCGAGTTCCTCTTCCTTCAATAAATCCGCATGAACCCGTTTCCCAAAGCCGACGAGCTGACCCGCCGCCAGTTCGTCTCGAACGCCGCCCGCGCCTATCTCGGCGTCCATCTCTTCCCCATGTTAGGCGGCACGCTCGCCAGCGCCGCTCCGGCGGCAGCCGCCAAGGGCGGCACCGCGAAGAGCGTCATCTACCTCTACATGTCCGGCGGCATGAGCCACCTCGACACCTTCGACCCCAAGCCGAAGAACAAGGCGGTCATGGGAAAAACCGAAGCCATCCCCACCAAGGTGGACGGCGTCATGCTCGGCAACCACCTCCCCAAAACCGCGGAAGTCATCGACAAGGTCTGCGTCATCAACTCGATGAATTCCACCCAGGGCGCGCACGAGCAGGGCGCCTACACCATGCACACCAGCTACGCCCTGCGCGGCACCATCGCCCATCCTTCGTTAGGCGCATGGGTGGTGAAACAGGGCGGCCGGATTCACCCCGAGCTTCCCGGCTTCGTCGCCATCGACAGCTCTCCCGAGCACGTCGGCGGCGGCTTTTTCGGCGCGAAATACTCCGCCGCCCTCATCGGCAGCCCGGATGAAGGCCTCCAGGACTCCAAGCGCGCCGATGCCGTGAGCCCCGAGGATTTCGACCGCCGCCTCTCGCTCGCCGACCGCATGAACAGCCAGTTTCACAACCGCTATCCGAATGCGGATGTCAAAGCCTACGAGGAACTCTATCGGGAAGCCATCGCCCTCATGAAATCCAAGGACCTCAGCGCCTTCGATCTCTCCCAGGAATCCGCCGCCACCCGCGGCCTCTACGGCAGCGGCCGCTTCGCCCAAGGCTGCCTGCTCGCCCGCCGCTTGGTGGAGAACGGCGTGCGCTTCGTCGAGGTGCAGCTCGGCGGCTGGGACACCCACGTGGACAACTTCACCGCCGTCGCCGGCCGCTGCAAGGAGTTCGACCAAGCCTACGCCGCCCTCATCACCGATCTCGCGAAGTCCGGCAAACTCAAGGACACGCTCGTCGTCGTCGCCACCGAGTTCGGCCGCACGCCGGAAATCAAAGCCGAGCACAAGGACGGCCGCGACCACCACCCGCAAGCCTTCTCCTGCCTGCTCGCCGGCGGCGGCATCAAGGGCGGCGTGAAACACGGCCTAACCGACTCCTCCGGCGGAAAGGTCAAGGACGGCCTCGTCAGCGTCCAGGATTTCAACGCCACCATCGCCCACGCGCTCCGCCTGCCTTGCGACACCATTGTCATGTCGCCCACCAAGCGCCCCTTCAAGATCGCCGACAAGGGAGTCCCCGTCGCCGCCCTCTTCGGTTGAATTAAGACCATGAGCACATCCAAGTATTTACCCATGATCCACCCTGGTGAGATCCTTCTTGAGGAGTTCATCAAGCCGATGGATCTCACGCTAGCAGCCGTCTCCCGCGCAACGGGAATTCCCGCGTCACGCCTGACGGAGATCACCAAAGGCCGGCGCTCGGTGACGGCCGAGACGGCGCTGCGACTGGCGAAGTTCTTCGGAACTTCAGCGGCTTTCTGGGTGGGCCTTCAAGCGGAGCATGATCTGGAAGAGGCGGAGCGGGCGGTCGGGGCCAGGATCCAAGGGGAGGTGGCTCCGCTCGCCGTTACTTGAGGTTTTCATCCCAGCCCCGCTAGAAACCCGTCCGCCGCGCTCCGGTGGGCCTCCTGTTTCTCCGGAGTCATTTTCTCCCAGCTCCTCGCCATCATGGAAAGCCGTGGATTCTTGAGGAAAAACGGTGAGTGGTCGCCGATGAAGGTCCAGAAGAGGCCGTCCCAAACCTTGCACCACGGGCCTTTCGGCTCGTCGGACATTTTCAAAATGTAGTTGGAGCCGGAGAGGTAGGGTTTGGTGGTGAAGGTGCCGCCGTCGGCAAACTGGGACATGCCATAGACGTTAGGGACCATCACCCAGTCGTAGGAGTCCACGAACATCTCCATGAACCAGCGATAGACGTCGTCCGGCCGGATGCGGCAGAGCAGCATGAAATTCCCGAGCACCATCAGCCGCTCGATGTGGTGGCAGTAGCCGTCGTCCAGCAGTTGGCGGATCACGCGGTCCACGGGCGGGATGCCGGTGGTGGCGTCGTAGAACGAGCGGGGCAGGGGACGGTCGAAGTTCCAGAAGTTGCCGTTGCGGATCTCCGTCCCGCGGTGCCGATAGATGCCGTGCATGAACTCACGCCAGCCGATGACCTGGCGGACGAAGCCTTCCAGCGAGTTCATGGGAACGGTCCCGGACCTGGCCATCACGCGGTCAATCACGTCCTGCGGATCAAGCAGGCCGATGTTGAGCGCCGGGGTGATGGCGGAGTGATAGAGAGTGGCGTGTCCGGTGGAGATCGCGTCTTCGTAGAGGCCGAAGTTTTCGAGGCGCTCGTCGATGAACCGGTCGAGCCAGGTTTCCGCGTCCTTGCGGGTGACGGGCCAGCGGAAGTGCTTCAGCGAGCCGGGGTTGTCGGGGAATTTCCGGGTGACGTAATCGGCGGCCTCGCGGGTGAAGGCGTTGGCCGGAGCGCGCGGCTCGGGGGGCGGGACGTGGGCTTTCGGCAGCTTCGCGCGGTTCTCGGTGTCGAACGACCACTTGCCGCCGAGCGGGCTGCCGTCGGGCTCTAGCAACAGGCTCATCCGCTTGCGCTGGGCTTCGTAGAACTTTGCCATGAACGGCTTTTTCTTCGATCCGATGTGAGCCGCCAGGAAATCGGGCGGGCTGAGGAAATTCGGGGAGGCGTGGACGACCAGCCTCGCTCCGTGTCTCGCTGCCAGACGATTCACGCGTCTCATCAACACGTCGTCCGCTGGATCTGCGAGATGGATTTCCCGGGTCTGCGCGGGCAGTTGAAGCTGTTCCGCGGATTCGACGTAATGCACATCGTGACCGTCCGCTTCAAGTTCCGCGGCGTAGGCCTTCATCGACGCGCGGTGGAGCATGAGCTTTTGGCAATGCATCGCCGCCGGCCAATGCGGGTCGTTGCCGAAGAACAACGGATCTTCGATCAGCTGAATTTCCCGACCCCGCGCGACGGCCGGATGGTTTTTGAAAAGCTGATGGGGGAAGATGAGGGTGGTTTCCATGAGCGGTCAAAATGTCCGGATCGACGAGAGCCCGCCGTCCGGGCGGAGGACCTGGCCGGTGAAGAACTTGGAGGCGTCCGAGAGGAGGAATGACACGAGTTGGGAGACGTCGTCGGGGTCGCCGACCTGTTGGAGCGGGTGGCGTTTGGCGGCGGCTTCCTTTTTCGCGTCGGAGTTTAACAGGTTTCCCGCGAGCGGCGTGTCGGTGAGCGAGGGGGCGATCGCATTCACCCGGATGCGCGGCGCCAGCTCGGCGGCGAGTGACAGGACCAGTCCTTCCACCGCGCCCTTGGCGGCGGCGATGGACGCGTGGAACGGGAGTCCCTGCGCCACGGCGACGCTGGAAAACAGCACTACCGAGGCGGCGGGCGCGGCTTTTAACGCGGGCAGCGCCGCCTGGAGCGCGGCGACCGCGCCGAGGCAGTTGATCTGATAGTCATTGAGGAAATCCTCCGCCGTGAGTCGGTGGAACGGCTTGAGGGTGATGCTGCCGGGGAAATAGACGAAGCCGTCGAGCACCGGCGGCAGCTCAAGCGGCCCGGGCTTGAGCGCGTCGAAGGGCTGCACGGGAACGCCCATTTCCTCCAGCGGTCCAGCACTGCGGGCGGCGACGACAAGCGAATTTCCCTGCGCCTGCAACAAACGCGCCGTGGCCAACCCGATCCCCGAGTTTCCGCCGATCAACAATATGGTCCGTGACATGGCCGAAGGTGGGCCGCGATTCCAAGCGGTCAAGGGGGCGATGACTGAAGAGCCTCGAAGTATGCCAGTGAGAATCTCATGCCCGCATTGGATCAAGAAGGCGCAAACTGGCTCAGAAATTCAACCGGAGTGATGGCGGGAACCGGCGAATAGGTGAAGTCACAGGTGCTTCCGCTGCAAATGATCCAGGAGCTCGCTTTTTGAATCCAGGTCAGTTGCGATGATCCCGCTGGCGGCCACGATCTCGGGCGGCAACGGCTTTTCCAACTGTCGTCTGAGATTCCGGGCCTGCCGCGCCAGAAACTCGCCCACCGACGTTCCTTGCGCTTCTGAAAACCTTTGCAGAAACGCAAGATCCTCATCTGCCAGAGAAACCGTGATCGTGCTCATGGGAGGAGGCTAGCCATGGAAACCGTGGATCTCAAGAACGGAGGCGGGGTGCTTGGAAGTCAGGATTTGCGCTTGGCGGATTTTGAAGCGCGGGTGCGGCCGGTGCCGAGCCAGTCACCCATGCCCTTCCAGCCTTGGTCGGCATATGTATTGTGCGGACTTGTGGGGATGTCTGCTGGCAAGTGTCCCAGATCCAGTATCCCACCTTTGCAGAACGCATACCACTCAGCTTGCTTCTTAAGCTTGAGGGTGCGCGCGAACGCCCGAGCCTGTGTGAATGGGCGGTATCGCTTTAGCTGGTCGGCAATCCTGCCAGTGCCGAGCCAGTCACCCCAACTTTTCCAACCTTTGTCGCCGTATTTTTGATCGGGAGCTTTGGGTATGTCGTCGGGCAGCTTCCCCTTCTCGGGAATCTCTCCTTTACAGTATGCATTCCAATCAGAATGGCTTTTGAGTTGAAGCTCGTGGACGAAGATACGCGCCTCCCGGAATGATCGAAATTTTCGTAGGCGCGGCGCAATCGAGTCGGTGCCGAGCCAATCACCCAAGCTAGTCCAGCCTTTATCAGAATATGTTTTCCATGGATTTGCCGGGATGTTCGCAGGCAAGTGTCCGAGATGCGTCATTCTGCCTTTGCAAAACTCGCTCCATTCAGCTTGGTTCTTGAGATTGAGGCTATGGACAAAGGCCCGAGACTGTGTGAATGGGCGGTATTCTCGCAGCTGCGCTGCAATCGTGCCAGTGCCAAGCCAGTCGCCCATTCCTACCCAGCCCTGATCGACATAAGTATTGCGCGGATGTTTGGGTATGTCGTCTGGCAGAGTTCCTTTGTCAGGCAATTTGCCTTTACAGAATGCATCCCATTCAGATTGGCTATTGAGTTTAAGACTGCGCACGAAGGCCCGTGCCTTTGAGAATGAGCGGTATCTCTTTAGCTGGTCAGCTATTCTTCCCGTTCCCAGCCAATCGCCCATACCTGCCCAGCCTTGTGTAGCATAAGTGTTGTTCGGATTTGAAGGAATGTCCGCTGGCAATTCTCCCTTCTCGGGCAATTCACCTTTGCAGAATGCTTGCCATTCAGATTGGCTCTTTAGTTTTAGTCTGCGGGCGAAGGCTCGTGCCTTTGTGAATGATCGGTATTTCTTCAGTCTTGCGGCAATCGTTCCTGTGTCGAGCCAATCGCCGAAGCCAGACCAGCCTTCGTCGGCGTATGCTCTGCCAGGTTCTGCTGGAATGTCGTTTGGCAAGCGTCCGAGATGCGGCATCTCGCCTTTGCGCAATGCCCTCCATTCAGCTTGATTTTTGAGATTAAGGCCACGGACAAAGGTCCGCGCTTGGGTAAATGAGCGGTATTCCTTGAGTCTGTTCGCGACAACTCCTGTCCCCAACCAGTCACCCCAACTTTTCCAACCTTGATCGGCATATGCATTGTTCGGATTTGAGGGAAGGTCCGCTGGCATTTCGCCTTTACTGAATACTCGCCATTGAGCTTGGTTCTTGAGATGAAGCCCCCGCACAAACTCCCTAGCTTCCTCGAACCGCCTCCAGGATAATTTCGCCAGCTTGTCCCAACACTTGAGGTCGATCTCGCGGGCGAAGTCGGTGAGGTTGATGCGTTTGGCGAGACGCTCATTGATGTCGAACTGGACGCTGCCACCGCCCTTGCGCTGCTGCCCTTGGGAAACGCCGCGGAAGTATTCGATGATCCGGTCATCATTCGCGGCGAGGGCGCGGAGGGTGGTGAGGATTTCCTTGAAG
>JBFZFJ010000337.1:0-6634 GCA_041306405.1 Verrucomicrobiales bacterium
GGAGAGCGATGTCACCGGCATCACGCCGGCGATGATCGGGACGCGGATGCCTGCCAGATCGCAGCGGTCGCGAAAATCCAGGAAGTCATGGTTGTCGAAAAAAAGCTGGGTGCAGATGTAGTCGGCCCCTTCATCGACTTTCGCCTTCAGGAAATCGAGTTCATCCATCCGGTTGGGAGTGGCGGGGTGGCCTTCCGGAAAGCCCGCCACGCCGATGCCGAATCCGCGCGGATCGGGGTGGGCGCCCGATTCGTTGAATTTGCGGATGAATCGGACAAGATCCGCGGCGTGGCGGAATCCGCTTTCCGACCAATCGTAGTCGGGCTGGTCGCGTGGCGGATCGCCGCGGAGGGCGAGGATGTTGCTGACGCCCGCCGCGGCGTAGCGCTCGAGAATCTCCGCGACTTCCTGTTCGGAATGACCGACGCAGGTGAGATGGGGCACGGGTGGGATGGTGGTCGTCTGTTTGATGCGGACGACGAGGTCGTGGGTCAGCTCGCGGGTGCCGCCGCCGGCGCCGTAGGTGACCGAAACGAAGGACGGACGCAGCGGTTCGAGCTCGCGGATGGCCTGATAGAGGTATTCCCAGGACGCCGCGGTGCGTGGCGGAAAAAATTCAAATGAGAGCGACGGTTTGGAATCGCTGAGGATGTCTCGGATGTGCATGGCGGGTGAGTGATTGGGAGTGGCGGGTTTCCGGGCCGGTGACCGAAACTTTTTCAGGGAGGCGGAGTTTCTTTGTCACTTCGCTTCGCGTCACACAGCTAAAAAAGCGTCAATTGCCCATGAAAACAATCCCTGTTTCCTTACTTGTTGCGGGAATGCTGCTGCCCGCGGTATGCCTTGCCCAGCCCCCGGCTCCACCGAAAGACGCGCCACCGAACGACAAGCGCGAACGGCGCGGAATGGACCGGCCGTTTGGCGAGGGATTGAAGGCTGCGGATTCAAATCACGACGGTCTGATTTCAAAGGTGGAATTCGCCGCGATGCCCCGCATTGCGAATCTACCCGAGGAAAAACGAGAGAACCTGTTCAAGCGTTTGGACAAGAATGGCGACGGCGCCCTGGGCCGGGACGAGCTCGGTCACATGGGTAAGCCTCGCGAGGGCGAAGGGCAGCCGATGGCGCGGCTGTGGGAGCTCGATACCGACAAGAGCGGCGGAGTCAGTTTTGAAGAGTTCAAGGGCGGGCGGTTTTTCATGAAGCTGCCTCCCGAAAAGCAGGAGGCGGTTTTCAAGAGATTGGACACCGACAAGGACGGGGTGATCACGCCGAAGGATCGGCCGGAGCCCGCATTCAAGCGTCCCGACGGCAAGGAGCATCGGAAGGGGCCTGAGGGCAAACACCCGGAAAGAAACGAAGATTCAGGCAAGCGCGATCCGATTCCCCCCCGGCTGGATCTGAACGGCGACGGGGCCTTGTCATTCGAGGAGTTTCGCGCAGGTCCGGCGGTCAAGGGCTTGACCGAGGACGAACAGGAGGAGCGGTTCGAACGGCTTGACCGCAATGGCGATTTGAAGATTTCCCCGGAGGATTCCGCGCCGCCCCCACCGCGCTCGGAGTGAAAATCCGGAAATGAAAAACCTCGCGCCACTCGGAGTGACGCGAGGTTTTTTCGTGGATGAATGAAATCAGGCGGAAGCTGCCTTGGTTTCAGCCGCGATTTCCGTGGCCAGCACGTCGGTGCGGAGATCGCCACCCTTGCGGTTGCTCCACCAGAGCACGACGGGCGAGGCGACAAAGATCGATGAGTAGGTGCCGACTAGCAGGCCGATGAGGATCATCACGGAGAAATCCCGGAGCGAGGATCCGCCGAAGAAGGACAGGATCGCGACGGTGATGATGGTGGTGGCGGATGTCAGCAAGGTCCGTGACAGCGTGGCGTTGATCGCCTCGTTCATAATGCCTTTGATCGACCCGCTGCGGGTGAGCAGGCTTTCGCGAATCCGGTCGAAAACGACGATGGTGTCGTTGATCGAATAGCCGGCGATGGTCAGGATCGCGCCGACGTGGATCAGCGAGAGTTCGCCGCCGAAGAGGACGACGAGTCCGACCGAGATGACCACGTCGTGAAGGATGGCGATGAAGCCACCGAGGGCGAAGGAGAATTCGAATCGCACGGTGATGTAAACGAGGATGCCCATCAGACCGAGGGAGAGCGCGAGCAAGGATTCCTTGAGGAAGGTCCCGCCGATGAGGGGGGAAACCTCTTCCTTGCTGCTGTCGATCACGTAGTCCGTGGAGCTGTCGGCAGCCACCTTGTGTTCGCCGAGAACCGGAATTGACTCGCGCAGCTTGGCGGTGATCTGGGCCGCGTCTTTCGAGTCGCAACGGACGGTGAGCAAGGTGCCGGTGGCGGGATTGCTTTGTTCCTGCGGATAGGCGGCCTTGGCGAGGGTGAGGGTCCCGAGGGCTTTTTCGACATCCGAGATCGCGACCTTGTTGTCCTTGCCTAACTGGAACTGGATGAGGGTGCCGCCGGTGAAGTCGATGCCGAGCGAGCGCTCGCGATGAATCCCGAAGGCGGCGAAGGACAGCACCACCAAGGCCAAGGATACCATGGCCGCCGTCCGGCGCTTGCCGAGGAAGTCGTAGTTGGTCGCGCGGATGAGGTTGAGGAAACTGAGTTTCCTGAGAATTCCCAGGTCGATTCCCCAGCGGAACAGCACGCGGGTCACGAGGATGGCCGAGAACATCGACGCCAGAATCCCGATAGTCAGGGTGACGGCGAAGCCTTTGATCGTGCCGCTGGCCATCCAGAAGAGGATGATGGCGGTGATCAGCGAGGTGAGGTTGGAGTCGAAAATCGCGCTGAACGCCTTTTCATAAGAAGCGGCGATGGCGTTCTTGAGGGATTTTCCGGCTTCGATCTCCTCCCGCAGGCGCTCGTAGATGAGCACGTTGGCGTCCACAGCCATGCCGATGGTCAGGATCATCCCGGCGATGCCCGGAAGCGAGAAGGTGAATCCGAACATGGCCATCACGCCAAACAGGATGACGCCGTTTACTAGCAGGCCGAAGAGCGCGATGATGCCGGCCAAGCGGTAATAAAGGAGCACGAAGACGAAGGTGATGGCGAGGCCGACGATGCCGGCCCAGATGCCTTGTTCGACCACGGCCTTGCCGAGGGTGGGTGAAACCGTGCGCTCTTCTTCGACGACGAGCGGGTTTTCCAGCGGGTTCATCAGGGCGTTGGCGAGGTTTTGGACTTCACCTGGCTTGTCGAGGCCGTCGATCTGGAACTGCTTTCCGAGAGGTCCGTGTTCCTTCAGGCCCGGTGCGCTGATGACCTCGCCATCAAGGACGATGGCGATGCGGTCACCGGCATTCATGTCCTTGGTCAGGGCGATCATCTTGTCGGTGCCGTCACTGTTGAGGGTGATGGACACCGCGTCCGCTTGCTGGGGCGAAGGGGTGGCGAGGGCGATGTCCGAACCGCCAAGAGCCATGCGGCGATTGAGGAGGATGGGAGTGGAATACTCCACGCCTTCCTGGTTCTTGCCTTTGAGGGTGTAGGCGCGATATCCGGGAATGATTTCGCTGCCTTCCGAGACTCGGGTGGCGAGATTTTTACCATCGGCTCCGACCTCGTCGTTGCGGCGGCTGACTTCACGCAGTTCCAGCTTGGCGACTTTTTCCAAAGTCGTGCGGATGCGGGCGGATTCCTCGGGTTCCACGCCTGGCATTTGGACGATGATTCCGTCCTCGCCTTGGCGGGCGATCATCGGTTCGGCGGTGCCCATGCTGTTGAGGCGCTTTTCGATGACGATGATGGCCTGGTCCACCTGCTCCTTGGTGATCGGCATTTTCGAGCCGTCGTCGCTTTCGCGCGCTTGGATGCGGAGGGAAAACGAGGATCCGCCGAGGATGTCGATGCCGCCCTTGAGGCGCTCCTTGAACGGGGTGGCGGCCAGCACGCAGAGCGCGCAAACGCCGAGCAGCAACACGGTGCCGACATTACGCTTCCGGCGCTCGATCTCGGTGGCGAAATACCAGAAAAACAGAATCATCAGGACCAGCCCGGTGACGAACAGGGTCAACGGATCTTCGTAGAAAGCAGTGGCGGCAAGCATGGTGTGTGGGCGGTTTTGGCTCCGGAATCGGTGATATCAGGGTGGGGTTATTTGGCGGCGGCGACGTCCTTTTTGTGGACGGAGGCAACGGCCGCCTTGTCGAATTCAAGCATGGTACCCTCGGCGACTTTGATCATCACGGTGTGCTCTTTCACATTGTGGACGATGCCGTGAATGCCCGACGAGGTGACCACCTTGTCGCCGGACTGGAGCGAGGCGATGCGCGCGGCCATTTCCTTGCGTTGGCGCTGCTGCGGGCGGATCAGGAGGAAATAGAACATCACCACCATCAGGCCCATCATGACAAACGGGCTGCCGAGCAATCCTCCCGCGGGAGGTGGCGTTTCAGCGAGCAGGGCGGAGGAAAGCAGGGCGTGGATTGGTGTCATCATGAATTGGATCGGGTGTAGCGCTGGATGAAGGAGTCTTTGTAGGCGGAGAAGTTTCCCGCGGCGATGGACTCCCTTGCCCCGGCGACGAGGGACAGGTAGAAATGCAGATTGTGGAAGGAAAGCAACCGCAAACCGAGGATTTCACCGGCGCGGAAAAGGTGCCGGAGATAGGCACGGGAAAATCGGGCGACGTGCGGGTGCGCGCTCTCGCAGACCGGACGCGGGTCTTTGGCGTGGATCAGGTTCTTGATGTTGATGGGACCATCGAGCGTCATCGCCATGCCGTGGCGGGCGATCCGGGTGGGCATCACGCAGTCGAACATGTCCACGCCGCGGGCGATCATTTCCAAAATCTGCGGCGGGGTGCCGAGTCCCATCGCGTAGCGTGGCTTGTCGTGTGGCAGAAACGGCACCGCGTTTTCGATGGCGCGGAACATCTCGTGCTCCGGCTCGCCCACCGAGACGCCGCCGATCGCGTAGCCGTCGAAGCCGAGCTCGACCAGCTCGCGGGCGGATTGCTCCCGCAGGTCGGCGTAAATCGAGCCTTGGACGATGCCGAAATGTTGCTGCCTGCCGCTGCCGGAGCGCGGTTCGTGGTCCGTCACCCAGTCCTTGCAGCGCCTGGCCCAGCGGGTGGTCAGCGCGAGCGATTTCGCGGCGTAGGCCTCGTCGCACGGATAGGGCGGGCATTCGTCGAAGAGCATCGCGATGTCCGATCCGAGCGCGCCTTGGATTTCCATGCTGAGCTCGGGAGTGAGCAGCATTTTCGAGCCGTCGAGGTGGTTGTTGAAACGCACGCCCTCCTCGGTGATTTTGCGCAGTTTCGCCAGCGACCAGACTTGAAAGCCGCCGGAATCGGTGAGCAGCGGCTTTTGCCAGGTGCTGAAACCGTGCAGTCCGCCTAGATCGCGGATCAATTCATGGCCGGGCCGCAGCCAGAGGTGGTAGGTGTTGCCAAGAATGATTTGCGCGCCGAGCTCCTCCAACTCGAGCGGATGCAGCGTCTTGACCGTCCCCTGCGTGCCGACCGGCATGAAAATCGGGGTTTCCACGGTTCCATGGGGCAAAACCAAGCGGCCGCGGCGGGCGGAACTCGAAGGATCGGTGGCGAGGATGGAAAATGACACGGGCGGCCGGGGGCAATAGGACAGATGCCTGCGGGGGCCAAGCCCAATCATGCGCTCTGCGGCCGTGAAAACAGTGGGATTCTTCAGAAACATCCGGCCCCCGGCGGAGTTGATTTCATGATTCCCGCGATTTTTTCGCGGCAGTTGGAATTTTTTCGAATAATTTCGACTGGCGCAACTCAGATGTGCGGGTATCCTGCCCCGTCGATTGAAACCAACAAACCAAAATCAAAATACTTATGAAACTGTTCCTCACCGCGCTTTGCGCCTCATTCATGATCATTCCGTCCTCATTCGCCAGCGAGTGTGAAAAGGGGAAATGTGGCAAGGAAAAGAAAGAAGAAGGCACCGTCCTCGCCGATTGCGGCAAGTGCAAGAAGAAGGAAGGTGAAGAGAAGAAGGAAGGAGGCACCGTCCTCGCCGATTGCGGCAAGTGCAAGAAGGACGGTGAAAAGAAAAAAGAAGAAGGCGCCCTCGCCGGCAAGTGCAAGAAGGACTGCGACAAGGAAGAAGCCAAGGAAGAAGGCACCCTCGCCGGCAAGTGCAAGAAGGACTGCGACAAGGAAGAAGCCAAGGAAGAAGGCACCCTTGCAGGCAAGTGCAAGAAGGACTGCGACAAGGAAGAAGCCAAGGAAGAAGGCACTCTCGCCTGATTTCCTAACGACCATTGATTTGAAAAGCCGCCGGATGACCTCCGGCGGCTTTTTCGTGGCTGAGCGAAGCTTCCCGACCACCACAATCAAAGCTTAGCCCCTGACCCGAATTTCGGGGTCCGCCTCATTGATGCCGGTCCAGCAGCCGAGGCCGACGACACCGAGCAGGTAAACGACGACGATGGTCCAATCGAGAAGGCTCATGTTCATGGATGCGGTTTTCTGGCGTATTCGCGGGGCACCAGGTTTTCGGCTCATCCCCGGCTTAATACCATTTAGCAGAATATCCTAGGCGAAAATACATTTCCCTGTATTAATTTCGCATGGCAAGAAAACGAGGCAGGCTAGACTTCAATAACGAGGCACCAGGGATCGGCAAAAGGCACCGT
>JBFZFJ010000338.1:0-3323 GCA_041306405.1 Verrucomicrobiales bacterium
CGTCTGGCCGGTGGACTTCTCGAAGTCGATGGTGACTTTCTTTCCGGGAAGATCCCAGTCGACCACCTTGCCGGCGCCAAAGGATTTGTGAATACAAAAGTTTCCGGGAGCCAATTGAGAAAGGCGCTCGCCGACCGGTTTGGGAATGCGACCGGCCTCGACCAGTTTCGCCACATCAGGATGCATGCCAAAGAAGATGGGAAGCCGACTTGCAAAACGCAAGGCATTCCCTTGATAAAACTGTCAGCCTCTCGATTTCACGGCTTTTGAGGCGGCGGCGGCACGACTCGCGGGCGGGCTTGACGCTGAGGCAGCATGCCGCCCGCGAGCGTCTGATCCAAGGTCCGGCAGAGGACTTGGATTTTGCGCCGCCAGTTCTCCGGCAGTTGGGCGAGTCCCTCGTCGTTGGACAAGTCGCCCTCGAAAATCACCGCCCCTTTCAAGCCGTCGATCTTCACCTTGAAGATCTCCCCGTCGCGGCGGACGACCGCACTGCCTTCGTCGTTTGAAAAACTGGCGCTTTTTTCGGCGACATTGACGACCCGCATCGGGCCGTCACAAGTGCCGGGAAGAACCGCGGATTCGACCATTTCCCCGGAGAACGGCTTGTTCAATACCGGTGCCTGGCCGAGTTTCAATTTCACTTCCATGGGCTTTCCGCCCCGGAATCCGGAAATCACGACCTCCGCGCCGGGATTTTCCAACCGCAGCAAGGTGGCGAGCTGCGCTTCATTCACCAGCATCTGGTCGCCGAATTTCCACAACAGATCCAACTCCAGAAGCCCCGCTGCTTGCGCCGGTCCGCCCGGGTCGATGGATTTCACGACGAATCCGACGCCCGGCGGGATCGAGGGCACATGGACCGTGATCGCCTCGTCCGGCTTGGCCACCCGCAATCCGAGCCACGCCTGAGGTGCGCGCGGCACCGGCGCTTCCGCGGTTTGCCCGCCGGACAGCAAGGTCTGGGCGAACAGGATGGCGGCGACGAGACTCGGTTTCATCTTATTAGAACGCGCTGATCGGCATCAGGAGAATCTCTTCGCGGGCCTCGGAAATACGCACCACCATTCCGGATTCCTCGTCACGCACGTTGTTTTCCTCAACCGCATTGAGGCGGAGGGCGCGCATGGCCGAGCCGTCCGGATTTTCCTGCCAACCTTCGTCGGTCATGGATTCGATCCGGTCGGACTCACTGAGCAACACCAGCCCCGTCCTCGAAAGAACAGGCGATGCCACGGCGACTTGCGGCTCCCGGGAACCTCGAAACACCGGTGAAATCGCAAACATCGCCCCAACCGCAGCTGCGATGCCGCCGCCGATGACCGCGCGCACCAGCCACCGACCGGAAGAAATCCCGACGATGTTTTCAGCCTCCGGCCCCGCCAGCTCATCGATCATCGCGTCGATTTCAAACTGCGCGTCCTGGCTCAATGCCGGCGGCATCAAGCGGGCGAGGATCGTTTCGACGGGATCAGGCGCTTGCATGGCGGTCCTCCTTCACGCGGCGCAACTCGTGCGACAGTTGTTCCAAGGCGTAGCGATAGCGCGAAGCCGCCGTGTTGGGCGAAATCGCGAGCGTTTCCGAAATCTGCAAAAACGTCAGCCCGCCCCAAAATTTCATCACCACCACTTCGCGCAGTTTCTGGCTGAGATTCTGGACGGCTTCGCGTAAAATCACGGCTTCCTCGTCATCTTCGAGCACCGGGTCGAGCCAGACGTCTTGGAAATCATTGAGATAAATCACCGATTCCTCCCGCTTCCGGCGGCGCGACTCGCTGCGGTGGTGGTTGAGCCCGCAGAAGCGGATGGTCGAAAAAACCAGCGGCAGATCCGGCGGGCAGCCGCCTTTGTCGGCTTGGTGATGCCACATCCGGAGGATCGCCTCTTGGACGAGATCCTCGGCATCATGCCGGGAATTGCTCCAACCGCGGGCGAAAAGAAGCAGCCGCGGGCCGTTTTCGGCCAACCACTGTTTCCATGCGCTTGCGGGAGAATTCATCGTTCAGGAGAGGAAATGCCCCACGCGAGGGCTTTTGTCTGCAAAATCGATTTCAGTCGAGAAAGCGGATTTTGCCGGCGACCGGCGTGCGGCCGAGCGCCATCTCCGCGTGCTGCTCGTCGGTGCAGGACGAATTGATCGGCGAGTCCGGCGCGGCGTGGTCTTTTTCAAAATAGCCGTTCTCCAGCATCCATTTTTCGACTTCCTCGCCGGAAATATCGGGCAGCATGTGGCCGTCGATTTCCACGCAAGGCGAGAGCGACTGGCCGCTGCGCTGCTCCATTTCCCAACGGAAAGCCGGGTTTTTGATGATGTCCTTCTCTTCGTAGGGAAGGTCGTATTTCCGCAGGATCGCGCGGATGCCTTCGCTCCAGCCGCAGAAGGTTTTGAGATAGGCGGTGATTTTCGGGGCGGATTTGGTTTCGGACATTTTCTTGGTTGGTTCGCGGCAGAATAGGGCGGCTGGGAGAAATCGCAAGCACCGGCTATTTACCGCTCATGCGGGCGGCATCGAGCAACCCGGCGAGTTCCGCCGCCGTGAGTCCGAGCTCGTCCAGTCGGCTCTCGCAAATCTCCCTGACCGTGCGACCGCTGGCGACCGACTCCTTGGCGATGGCGGCGGCGCGGTCGTAGCCGATCCGCGGGGCCAGCGCGGTGACCATCGAGAGCGAGAGCTCGATGAGTTCGTTGCAGCGCTTTTCGTCCGCTTGAATTCCGGCGACGCAGCGCTCGCCGAACGCGGCGGCCGCATTTCCCAGCAGGCTGATCGACTCCAGCAGACAGGCGGCGAGCAGGGGCATCGAGACGTTGAGTTCGAGAAATCCGCCGACGCCGCACCAGGCGAGGGTCGTCTGGTTTCCCGCGACGCGCGCGGCCACCATCGTGACCGATTCGGCCATCACCGGATTGACCTTGCCGGGCATGATCGACGAGCCGGGCTGGGTGGCGGGCAGCCGGATTTCCCCCAGCCCGCAACGCGGACCTGACGCTAGCAGGCGGACGTCGCAAGCGATCTTGTGCAGCGACACGGCGATGGTCGCGAGTTGTCCGTGCGCTTCGACGCATGCGTCCTTGGACGACTGCGCTTCGAAGTGGTTCTCCGCCTCGCGGAATGGAATCCCGGTCGCCTCGGCCAGCCGGGCGATCGCCTTGGCGGCGAAATCCGGATGCGTGTTGAGGCCGGTGCCGACCGCGGTGCCGCCTAACGGGAGCTCCGCCAGCGCGTCCACCGCCTTCCACGCGCGGGTGACCGCCAGCCGGACCTGGCGAGCCCAGCCGCCGAATTCCTGCCCGAGCCTAACGGGCGTGGCGTCCATCAGGTGGG